>CAIMZW010000029.1 GCA_903846075.1 uncultured Actinomycetes bacterium | reverse complement strand
TTTTGAGTGGCCGTTCTTTGGCCTCTTTATCTACTACATGTATTGGAAGTTGTCCCAACCTCTTGAACCATATGATGATTCAGATGATCCACCGCGAGAGGTGAATTAAGAACGCCAGGAAGTATGAAGGGGTCGACCTTCGGCATATCCCGCCGCGGATTGAATTCCGATCACGGCTTTCTCGTGAAAGTCTTTCAAACTGTTTGCGCCAGCATATGTGCAGGATGAACGTAAACCAGAAATGATTTCATCCAGAAGATCTTCTACGCCCGGCCTAGCAGGGTTGATATACATCCGGGATGAAGAGATACCTTCTTCAAAGAGCGCTTTTCTGGCTCTTCCAAAAGCATCTTCGTGAGCAGTACGAGCCGCAACTGCGCGAGCTGAAGCCATACCGAAAGATTCTTTGTAGAGAGCGCCATTTGAGTCGCGATTGAGATCGCTAGGAGATTCCAATGTTCCAGCAAACCAGGAACCGATCATCACTTGGGAAGCGCCGGCGGCAAGAGCTAGGGCAACATCTCGTGGATGACGAACTCCACCATCTGCCCAAACATGCTTTCCAAATTTGGCTGCTTCTGCAGAGCATTCCAAAACGGCTGAAAATTGCGGGCGGCCAACGCCAGTTTGCATTCGAGTTGTGCACATTGCACCAGGCCCAACACCGACTTTAATAATGTCAGCACCGGCTTCAATAAGTGCGCGAGTACCTTCGGCGGTTACAACATTTCCAGCCACAATCGGAATGTTCGGATTGAGAGCACGAATTAATTTGAGTGCATCGATCATTTTTGCCTGATGACCATGTGCGGTATCTACAACCAGAACATCTGAGCCAGCTTCAATAAGAGCCTTCGCCTTCGCTGCGACATCACCATTAATTCCGACCGCGGTTGCGATCCTGAGTTTGCCTTGCGAATCAAGTGCCGGTTGATAGAGGGTTGCGCGAAGCGCGCCGACTCTAGTCAGAATGCCAATCAACTTTCCTGAACCATCAACTACAGGTGCGAGCCGTCTACGATTGGAGTGAAGAAAATCAAAAGCCTCATGAGGCGTAACGTCTTCTTTCAGAGTCACTAAATCCTTACTCATAATTTGATGCAATTGAGTAAAACGATCCACTCGTTCGCAATCAGCTTCGGTAACAATTCCAACAGGTTTACCATCTTCGACAACAATGAGAGCTCCATGCGCTCTTTTGTTAAGTAAGTCCATGGCATCTGCCACCGTTTCATGCGGCGCCAAAGTAACCGGAGTATCAAAAAAAGTGTGGCGCGACTTAACCCAAGAGATGACGCTGGCAACGATCGGAATAGGAATATCTTGTGGAATTACGGCAAGCCCACCGCGCCTGGCCATGGTCTCTGCCATACGTCGGCCAGAGATAGCTGTCATGTTTGCAACAACAATCGGAATCGTGGTTCCGGTGCCATCATTGGAAGTCAGATCGACATCCATTCGGCTGGCAATTTCAGATTTGCTGGGGACCATGAAGACATCGTCGTAGGTCAAGTCGTATGAAGGCTCATTTATGAAACGCACGTGGCAAAACTATACCCTTTATTACCTGCCTCCCCATAAATCCCCAGTTTTATTAGGTCTAATTAGCTCATGACGGAAAAGCGGTTATGGCGAGGTGGCTTAATTCTCCTCTCCCTCTTTGCTGGCTTTTCCTATTTATGGCGAATCGCATCAGGTGCTCGTTCGGAGTATTACGCGGCGATCGCAGTAAGCATGAGTAAGAATTTTTCTAACTTTTTTTACGGTGCCTTTGACCCGGCTGGAACTGTTTCCCTAGACAAGATTCCAGGCTCCTATTGGTTGCCGGCTCTCTTCGCAAAGATATTTGGTTTCAGCACCTGGTCGATAGAAGCCCCAAATGCGCTCGCTGCGATGGCCACCGTTGTCATTGTGGCGATGGCGGTTCGCAGGGCGCTTGGAGTGCAGGCAGGGCTGATCGCAGGGTTGATTCTGGTCACCACTCCGGTCATAACTGCAGTTGCTCGTTCCAATCAACCACAGATGTTCTTCATTCTTGCCTTGGCAATTGTTGCGGACCGAGCCTTGGTTGCTCTCAAAACCGGTTCTCCAAGATCGCTTATCTGGACCGGCATCTGGATAGGTGTGGCTTTTCAAACTTATATGCTCGAAGCGTGGGCAGTCTGGCCAGCACTGATTATTGCTTGGCTAATTGCTAGCGACCTGCCATGGTTCAAACGGCTGAAGAGTCTATTTTTAGCCGGGGCTGCATCTTTAGTTGTCTCGCTAAGTTGGATCACCTGTGTCTGGCTCACTCCTGCAGGATCTCGGCCCTATGTGGGAGGAACAAATCACAATAATCCGTGGGAGATGGTTTTTGGTTACAACGGATTAGGAAGATTTTCTTTCACCCAATCTCAAGACGCCACAACGAGCTTAAGTGGTTCCACGATGTATCGAAGCTTCACGCCGCCCTTTAGTGGATCTGCAGGTCTCTTCCGACTCTTTAATTCTCAAGTTGGCGGACAGATTTCTTGGCTTTTACCGGCCACCTTTCTGGCAATTTCTATTTTGATTTTTCTTCTCATAAAGATGCACAACGTACGACCTTTCACCGGTGTGATTATTTTCTTCTCTCTATGGTTTCTGACGTTCTATGTAATGTTCTCGGCGGTCGCAGGGATGCACCAGTTCTACTCCTCATCAATGGCAATACCGATATCAGTTCTTATAGCTATGACTTTCACTAACCTTGCCAATCAAGTGCAATTAGTTGGGAAAGTCTTAATCTCCTCAATGATTGTGATCACGCTGGCTTGGAGTTGGGAACTTTCGAACAAGTACGCGCACTTCTTTAATTGGAGTTATCTCGTCGCAACTGGGCTTGGAGTTCTAGCTCTCATTACGATTTTTTGGCGTTCAACTTCTGGATCAAAATTGATTTCGCAAATCGGGATTGGCGTCGCAGCCCTGTCGCTTACCTTCACTCCAGCAGTCTGGGCTCTTGATAATGTTCGACATTCAAATTCTATTAATCCAACTGCTGGACCAAGTACGGACAATGGCAACTCATTTGGCGGTTTTGCAGGTTTTGGATCGCAATCTTTGGGAACTCCACCCCAACCACCAGTAGGAAAAGCTTCAGCCAACTTCAATCCACCAAATTTTCACGACCCACTCACGCGTCCAGGTAATGGCGGTCCAAACCAATCTGCGGATAAATCCTTGATCAAGTATTTAGAACAAAATCGACTTGGTTCAAAATTTATTCTCGCCACATTTGGCGGGATGAGCGCGGCACCGTACATAACAGCTACTGGTCAAGATGTGTTGCCGATTGGGGGTTTTGACGGTGCGGATCCGACGCCATCCCTAACCATATTTAAATCTCTTGTTCAAAGTGCCGATGTGAAATTTGTGCTCACTGGTTCATCGAATAATCAAGGTTCATCCACAACAACTTCGGAGATTGAAAATTGGGTAACGACTAACTGCACCTTAGACTCGCAGGCACCGGATACGTCAAATCTTTATCGCTGTTCGCCAGAGGTGGCAAACAACTAATTAAACCGAATGGGAGCGAAATCCCGAGATAAAGTCTTCGGCTCGAAGGGCGGCCCAACCAACTTTTACTAAGTCGCTCGCCTTGGGATAGAGGACATATCGCGTTTCCCACTCTGGTTGGAATTTTGCATTGAAGCGGTACAAAGATTCCACTTGAAACCAGTTGGAAAAGAATCGAATCAAATTCCGCGTACCTCTAGTGATAGGACCGGCACTGATTTTATCTGCGCGTTCGAAGAGAGATCGGAATGCTGCAAAATTGAGCGAAATATGTGTGAGACCGTGATCTTTTGCGTATTCAACAGTGGAAACGATCATTAACTCATTGACACCAGGATCGGTTCCGCGTTCGCGTTGCATCCGATCGAGGGATAGTCGATTTGTTGTCCATGGCACAAAGTAGAGCAGGCCTTTCGTTTCGCCATCTTTCTCTGCAACTGTGATCCAGACATCAGAATCGTGACTTTCACCAAACCTATCCATCGACATGGAGAAGCCTCGCTCGGCCACGCCGTATCGCCATTTTTTGGCAAGTTCTCGCAACTCCTGCTGCTTCTCTATCGGCAGATCAAAGAACTTTGATGTGTAAGTCGTGTATCCCTTACGGCGAATTCGGTTAACCATCTGTCGAACATTGCTCATAGCTCGACCTTCAAGAGTGAAGTCTGCAACGTTAATGATGGCTTCATCGCCAATATCGACGGCCAACATGCCAGCTCTTTCTACCCAAACTTCGCCGCCATCATGTGAACTTCCCATCACGGCTGGAGTCCAGGCGTGGCGACGAGCAATCTCGAGAAATTCATCAATGACCTCTGGCCACAAACTAAATTCACCAAATGGGTCACCGCTAGCGAGCATCACGCCACCTTGGACTCGATAAGCAATTCCAGCTTTGCGATTTTTGGACCAGACAACGCTCTTATCAAGGCGAGTCGCGAAATAACCAAGGGAGTCTTGCTCTTGGTCATGCTTGATGAGTTTCTTAATCAAATCTAAATCCTCTGGGTTCATCTTCGGAGTCGGTGCAACCCGACGGAAGTAAAGCCAGAGTGGAACCAAAATAATAAAAACACCGAATGTTCCGAGCATCAAACTAATAGCGTCATTTACCCGTTCGCTTGCAAATTGCACTGGACCAGAGATAAAGACGAAGCCTTCGAGCACAGTAAGCACGATGTCTTTGATGGATGGATAACCAATGATTTGGGTGCCACTTCGAAGTTTTAAGAGAATAACACTGGAGATCAAGACCACAATGAAGGCGGCAACAAAGCCGTAGAACGGTCTTAGGCGGGTAGTGGGATCAGACTCGGCGTAAAATTCTTTGCGATTGGTGAGGAGAAGCAAGAGCAGCAGCGCTGAAAAAGCGAGTTCGAGTGGATGGGCGTGGGACCTGACGATATTTGCAGTCAGATTGATCGCAAGAATAATGATTGCCAAAGTCCAGGCGCGACGCTTTCTCCGGCTTAAGCCTCTGGCAAGGATGAGGACGATTAAGCCAGTGAAAAACGAGGTTGCAAATGCCGTTGAATTTACGAAAACGGGAAAATATTTATCTAATTTGTGAACTGTGTGTTTTACCGGAGTAAGAAAATTGGCGGTAATTTGGAAGAGTCCAACTACATATGCCAACCGCCCAATCCATAGTGGAATCCAACCGCGCGATTTCATTATCTAAAGACCCCTGTATGTCCTAACGAATATCTACCTGGTTGAGGATAGATCGCAAGTCCATGAGGCTCTTTACCCACTTTGATTTTAGTAATCAATTTTCCATGTTGAATATCAAAGACATAGACGACATTGTTGTAACGCCCAGAGACCCAGAATTGCTTTCCATCCGCGGAGATGCCACCCATGTCTGGGCTTCCGCCACCAGGGATTTTCCACTTAGCAATAATTCTATTATCTGAGAATCGAAGGACCGAGACACTGCCCTCGCCACGATTAGTGATTAACAAGGTCTTGGAATCTCGAGTTACATAAAGCCCGTGGGCCTCAATGCCTGTCTTAATCAAGGTAAAGTGTCCAAAATTGTTGCTCTTCATCGCCCAAATGCCATTGGACATCATGTCGGCAATATAGAAAGTCTTGCCGTCTGGTGAGATTTTTACATCCTGGGGCATTGGGCCTGAACTATATGTATGTGGCAAAAGTGCGCTCTTTACGATCGCCATCTTTGCAGTATTCACCCAGAGCATCTTGCCGCTGAATTCACAACTTACGAGGAAGAAGTTGCCATCGGCGGTCCAGTCTGCGTGATTAACACCCGAACATTGGACGTGAACAATTTTCTTAATAGCCATGGTGTGGGGATCTCGGAAAACTAGTTCCTTATCTGCTTCAGCCATGACTACTGCGTACTTGCCATTTGGAGTGAAGTAAAGGTTGTATGGATCATGAACCTTTACTGGTTTTCCAAAGGTGACGGTGGCTGGATCTATTGGAGTTAAAACATTGCCGCCCTCATCATTGTTAACCCAAAGAGTTTTTAAATCCCAAGAGGGAACCACATGCTGTGGTCCTGGAGCCACCTTCACTGTCTTCAATACTTTAAATGTTTTGGGATCAATAACGGTGACGGTTCCAGAGGTGTGGTTAGGTACGTAAACACGTTCGGGCATATTTGCAACCACGGGACTCAATTGATTAGGACGATCGGCCGAGTAGATATCGTTTGAGTCAAGGACTGGTGGCATACCGACAAGAGGCGAGGCTGCCAGCGCTGGGGTGAAAGTCAACAGCGAAAAAAAGGAAAGCGCAGCCATAAACTTTTTCATTAAATTTTTCCTAATAGAGTAGTTATTGTCACGGGAGTAAATCTCTTGCCATGAAGTTTTTCCAGCAATTGAGGTAAAGCTAAAAGAGTGTCATGATGCCCAAAATGCAAACTGACGATGCTGCCATTCTTTACTCCTGCCATAGTGTTTTTAACTACGGCCGCCTTACCCGGATTGAGGTAGTCCTGCGAGTCCACCTCATAAGAGATGCAATTCTTATAGCCGTACTTCAAAGCTGCTTTACGAATTGTTGGAGTGGTGTATTGCGTTCCAGAGGCTCGAAACCAAGAGCCGTGGTTGCCGATTAATTTCTTTAGTTCACTAGCGCAGCCAGCGATTTCACTATCTACCTTTTTTGCGGTGAGAGTTTTCATTTCGTAGTGATGCAAAGTGTGGTTACCCAAGTCGTGCCCCGCATCAATAATTTCCTTGGCGAATTTTGGATAACTTTGAAGCCAAGTTCCCACAGCAAAAACTGTTATCGGGGTATTTGTTGATTTAAGAAGTTTCAAGATTGAGGTCGCAATTGCAGGATCGCCGGCGCCATGGAAAGTGAGGGCAACGTTTGCTTTAGATCGGGAACCGTGGGTGATATCGCCACCAGCCGCCTGGGCTGCATCGGTCACGGTTGCTTGGACGATTCCGGCGGCAGCTAAAACCCCCGCTTGGATGAATTGCCGGCGATTTAGGCTCATGGCTCAAGGATACTTCCTGTGTTATATCGCCCTCGCTCAGGTTGAGTTGCTAGGGTTGCGGTACAGGTGGGGGTAGCCCTCATCCAAGTTCGTTCATCAGGAAAGGGCCAGTGCCGGCCCCGAGGAGAGCGAGAAGTGAAGCTGAAGGAGTTGCCTTGAGCGAAGACGATGAGAGTGGCGATGACATCGTTACTGAGGAAATGCTGTGGGAAAGAATTCCTGAAGTTGAAGGTCTTGAGCGAGCAAACACCTATTACGAACTTAGCGCTCGGATTTATGCTCGTGGGCAATACGACGAAGCGCTAGCGCTCGCCGAAACAGCCCGAGACATTTATGCCGAACTAGGACCCGTCGCTCCTTCAGATGGATTGGCCCAGGCCTACTCGGCAATCGGATACAACCTCAATCAACTCAAGCGCATGAATGAAGCCGCAACGGCAATGAGTAAAGCCGTTGAGTTGTTACGTGAATCAAAATCCCCACTAGCAATTGACCTTGCGTGCACTTTGGGTGAGTGGTGGTTTGGTTCGAAGGAATATGAAAAAACTATCGAATGTATGACTGATTGTGTTCAGGAGCATTTGGTTGATGGCAATGACAGCGGGGCCGCGAATGACCTTCACCTCATTGGTTGTGCCCAGCGAGAGTTGGGTGATTTCTCTCAGGCCCTCGAAGCATTCACCGAAGCCAGATCGCTCTTCAAAAAATTGAAGGAAGTCATCAACGTAGCTAGGTGCGATCAGAAGATTGCCCACTGCCTCAGCGAACTCGGTCAAGGCGAAGCAGCACTTAGTGCAGCTCAGAAATCTTTGGATGTATTTGTTACCGCACACGATCATCGCCGAGAGACTTATTCGTTGTTAGAACTTGGAAAGGCTCAAATTCTTACTGGACAACCTGAAGAAGGAATGTTGACTCTGGAACGAGTTTTGGAAGTCGCAACCGATTCTGAGAATAAAGATTTCGAATTTATCTTGGAGGTCGAACGGCGGATTGCTGGTGCGCTTCGCGAACTAGGCCGAATCGATGAGGCCGCCGAGATCGAGCGTCGATTGACGGCAGTATCTGAAGTTATTGAGGAATAGAAGAACCTAGTCTTTGAGGTGTTGCATGCCCCAGGCATACATCGCAATTGCACCGGCTGCAGATGCATTCATCGAACGAGTCGAACCATATTGTTGAATTGCGAAGACTGCAGAGCAAATGGATACTGCTTCATCCGACATGCCCGCCCCTTCTTGCCCGAAGAAAAGCACACATTTCTTTGGTAACGCGGCATCTTCCAGTTGAGTAGATATTGGCAGGTTATCTATTCCAATTATTGGTGTCGAGTTCTCTTCACACCAAACTTTGAAGTCTGCAATCGTGGGATGGTGAAGAACATGCAAATATTTGTCGGTAACCATTGCGCCACGTCTATTCCAATCACGTTTACCAACGATGTGGACATAAGAGACATTGAAGGCATTTGCAGTTCGAACTATCGAGCCGATATTTAAGTCATGTTGCCAATTTTCAATGGCAATTTGTAATTCATGACGCTTGGTATCGAGATCAGCGACTATGGCCTCGACCTTCCAATATCGGTATTTATCAAGCACATTTCGCCTGTCACCATTTGCCAATAATTCAGGATCGAAATGTTCTCCAGTTGGCCACGGCTCTGGCATAGGGCCAACCCCAACGACGGGATAAAACTCACCTGGTCCGATTTCAACTTTTCCTGAAGGTGTTGAGGTGGTGGATTCACTCATGGCAGATCCGCAACAAAAGCAGCCGACTTATCAATTTGAGTTTTCTGATACTCGCTTAATTCTTGCCCTGGATAGGCATTAACAGAATCACCGAATGGATCAGATAATTTGAAATGTCCAGAAAGTTGCTGCAGGACAAATAGCCCACAAAATGGCGAATAGACGGCGTTGTAGCCACCCTCATGAACCATCATTATTTTGCCTTCACACATCTCATCTGCGACTTCCATCAACATCCGGGTTAGCTCTTGGTATCCCGCGGCCGTTACCAACATTCTCCCCAATGGATCGAAGACACAAGAATCAAAGCCAGAGGAGACCGCAATTATGTCGGGCTTAAACTTACGAATTGCCGGAATGACTACTTTCTCAAAAGCGTAGCGATAGCCGCCATTTCCAGTTCCTGGCGGGAGCGGGACATTTATATTCGTGCCGTGCCCGACCCCAACCCCGCGTTCTTCTCGATCGCCCGTATGATGAGGAAATAATCGATCTTGGTGAAGTGAGATGGTTAAGACGTTTGGATCTGATTCAAAAATATCTTGCGTGCCATTTCCATGATGAACATCCCAATCGACGGTAACAACTTTCACATTGGGTCGGGATTGTTGAGCACTTCTAATGGCGATAGCTAAATTAGAAAAAAGGCAGTAGCCCATTCCGAGATCAGGCAGGGCATGATGGCCAGGGGGACGAATAAGGGCGTACCCGTTCTTTACTTCACCTTTCAATACGCTGTCAAAAAGATCTATCGCGCCGCCGACCGCCATTGCCGCTATGTCATAACCACCTTTGCCAAAAGGGGTCCCTAGATCTCCACCATCACCGCCAAGTCGATTCTTTGATTGATTGCGAATACTGGAAATATGTCGTTCGGTATGAACCAGGCGAAGTTCAGATTCATGAGCTGGCCTAGCCGAAATTCGTTGAAGTTCTTCAAACAGTCCGGAGACAACAATCAACTCGTGGATTCGACGTTTAGTATCGCTATGTTCGTAATTCATGTAAGGCTGCAGCCCAGCCCCTGGATCGCTGGGAGTATCTCCCACGAAGGTTCCCGTATCGTGCCAGCCGAAAATTTCGTGGTAAACGTACCCAGTTTGCATGGGATTACTTTAGGGGCAAGAGAAGAATCTTGAGATTGCTCTATAGAATCGCGCACCTAGGGGAAGATTAGATATCCAACAAGGAAGCGAATAAATAGGTAATGCGTAAAGTTTTAGTTTCGGTATCCACATTGGCACTTCTTCTTGGCACGATGTTGCCAGCCAGTGGCGCAGCATTGCCAACGAAATTTATTAAACTTGCCGCTTCACCGATTCTGGCTAAACCAGGGATCATCGTTATTGACCCTGCTACCAACCAAACTCTGTACGCCAATAAACCAGATGTTGGGCGAGCTCCCGCTTCGGTATTGAAACTTGTCTCGATGGCTGCCGCGCTTAAGGCACTTGGTTCCAATACGATCTTTCACACCTCGCTATTTGAAACCACCAAGGCAGATACCTATTTACTCTTTGGCGATAGTGATCCTTGGCTCACCGCTAGTCCGTTCGAGGCCACGAAGTATCACCGAGCATTTACGCCGACACTTATTAATGCTTTGCTTAAAGCGCACCCTGGAGTTCACACTTTTACGATTGATTACAACGGGATCTATACCGCCGATATTAAAATTTTGAAGCGATACTTCAGTGGCAGAGTCACTCTGAATTTTCACCTTCTGAGTTCGGCCAATGTTGCTGCAGGCGAAAAAGGCACCGAACTGGCAAGTATCGCCTCGCCACCACTTTCAGCGATTGTGGAATTTACCTTGCTATGGAGTGACAACCTCCTTGCGGACAGATTGGCCAGAACTGCGGCTAAGAAATTGGGCCACCCAACAACAACGGCTGGAGTCCAGCAAACTTTTGAGGAGACCCTGACGAATTTAGGGATTTCGGCAAGTGGATTAGTCATTAAAGATGGGAATGGTCTATCTAAAGAGACGAGAATTTCGGCGAGAACAATTGCCGAGTTATTACTCAAAATAAAGAGCGACCCAGAACTTCACGATATTTATGTTGGCTTGCCGGTGGCTGGCAAAACCGGAACCTTAAAGAGCAGATTTGTTACCGACGCTCCCCATGCGGTTGGTCTAGTAAAAGCCAAAACTGGCTGGATAAATGGGACGGTAAGTCTTGCGGGCTATGTCTCTGTCGGCTCAGAGCAATATGTATTCGCGGTTATTGCTGATCACGTCCACCCCACCGAATATTCAAGGACGCTGGCTCGAGAGGCGATAGATCAAATGCTGGCGTCGATTGCGAAGCCTTGAAAGAGGCGAATCCAACGCGAACTCTTACTTTTGGAAATTTCTGAGTACGCTGGCGCGGTGACGAAATCGTTGTACGCGCCTTACATCGCTTTGATGAAGTTGCGTGTCGTCGAACTACTTCTCGTAACGACTT
The DNA here is from genome assembly GCA_903846075.1 of uncultured Actinomycetes bacterium. Taxonomy (GTDB): domain Bacteria; phylum Actinomycetota; class Actinomycetes; order Nanopelagicales; family Nanopelagicaceae; genus CAIMZW01. Next base: position 1,691 of record CAIMZW010000029.1, on the reverse strand, counting down.
TGCCGGCCCTCTTTCTCGCGGCAAAGGGAGTTCCATCGGCAGTTACGACTGTTGCAACTTTGATCGGTGGCACCTTGGCAGCTGGCGCTGCAAATGCCTACAACATGATTATTGAAGTCGATTCCGACCGCCTGATGGGGCGTACTTCAAAGCGGCCATTAGTAAATGATGAGGTTTCCAAAAAAGCAGCTCACATATTCGCAGCGCTCATCACCGTGGCCTCCTTGGCGATTTTTGCTATCTGGACCACATGGCTTGCAACTGTTATTACGGCAATTGCTATTGCTTTCTATGTCTTCGGTTACACCATTGGGTTAAAACGTCGAACTTCGCAGAATATTGTCTGGGGTGGAATCGCTGGTTGCTTGCCAGTCCTTATTGGCTGGGCCGCAATTACAAATTCTCTCTCACTGACTGCCTGGCTCTTTTTCTTTCTTATCTTCTTCTGGACCCCACCGCATTTTTGGGCTCTCGCTATTAAGTACCGAGATGATTACGCAGCCGCGGGTATTCCCATGCTTCCGGTCGTTGCGACTATGAAATCGGTACAGAAGCAAATGTGGTTCCACACAAGCGGGATGGTTCTCACCTCTATTGCAGTGGTCATCAGCGCAAAGTTGCCGATCTGGACCATCGTGATTTCGGTGCTTTTGGCCCTTGGTTTCGGCGCTCAACTTATGAAGATAGATGGTCCAGATTCTGATAAATCTGCAGCCAAACTGTTTCAGTGGTCAATCACTTACCTCAGCGTTTACAGCCTGATGTTGGTTATCGGCGTTCTTGTTAAATAAATCTAATTGAGAGCTTGATCGAGATCTCGAATTAAATCGCTGGAATGCTCGAGTCCAACTGAGAGTCGAACTACAGCATCGGTGATACCCAGATCTGCGCGAACTTCTGGTGACATCCGTCGGTGAGTAGTGGTTGCCGGATGAGTTATCAGCGACTTGCTGTCTCCCAAGTTGTTAGAAATATCAATCACTCGTAATTTATCCATGAAAGCAAATAACCGGGTCGTATCACCATCGAATTCGAAACCAATGGTTGTGCCACCGCCATCCATCTGGCGTTGTGAGATTGCATAATCTGGATGCGATGGCAGACCTGGATAATTTACTTTCTTAATGTGTTTTTGGGCGCTGAGAAATTCTGCGACTTGTTGAGCATTTTGATTCATCCGATTAACGCGCAACGAGAGCGTCTCTAAGGACTTAACCAGGACCCAGGCATTGAATGCGCTCAGAGTAGGACCCGTGTGTCGGATAAATGGATTGAGGTAGCCATGGATGTAATCGAAACCGCCAAGAATGGCGCCACCTAATACTCGCCCCTGCCCATCAATATGTTTGGTGGTGGAGTACATGATTACATCTGCGCCATGTTCCAACGGTTTTTGTAAAATGGGAGAAGCCATGACGTTGTCGACGAGGACGAGTGCGCCGGCTTCATGTGCAATCTCACTAACCATCGCAATATCGACTACCTCCAGCATTGGGTTGCTGGGCGTTTCAATAAATACGACCTTCGTCTTGGTCGAGAGCGCCTTGCGCCATACCTCAGGATCATTTCCGCGAACAAATTCAGTAGTTACGCCCCACTTCGGCAAAATTTCGGAGAGGATGACGTAACAAGAACTAAACATTGAGGCCGAGGCAACAATGCGTTCGCCACTTTCCACCATGCAGGCGATT
>CAIMZW010000028.1 GCA_903846075.1 uncultured Actinomycetes bacterium | reverse complement strand
ATTATCTTCGTTGACGAAATTGATGCAGTAGGTCGTCAGCGTGGCGCTGGATTGGGTGGCGGACATGATGAACGTGAGCAAACCCTGAACCAATTATTGGTTGAGATGGATGGTTTTGAGGCGAATGGTCAAGTCATTTTGATTGCCGCAACAAACCGACCTGATGTTCTCGATCCCGCACTCTTGCGACCTGGTCGATTTGATCGTCAGATTCCCGTTGATCGTCCAGACCTCAAAGGACGGACCGCCATTCTTCAGGTTCACGCCAAAGGTAAGCCACTTGCTAAGAATGTGGATCTACTAGGTTTTGCTAAACGAACCCCTGGATTTACCGGTGCTGATTTAGCGAACGTATTGAACGAGGCTGCATTATTAACTGCGCGCGAAAATGAAAAAATTATTACCACCGAAGCTCTAGATGAAGCAATCGACCGAGTTATGGCTGGACCACAGCGAAAGACTCGCCTGATGACGGAAGAAGAACGACGAATCACCGCCTATCACGAAGGTGGTCACGCCTTGGTGGCCCATGCATTGGCGCACTCCGATCCCGTCCACAAGATCACCATCATGCCTCGCGGTCGGGCTCTCGGATACACCATGGTCTTGCCGGATGAAGATCGTTATGCAACGACTCGAAATCAAATGCTCGATCAACTTGCCTATTCACTTGGTGGTCGTGCGGCAGAGGAATTGATCTTCCATGATCCAACTACTGGAGCCTCAAACGACATCGAAAAGGCAACCAACCTTGCCCGCGCAATGGTCACTCAATATGGAATGACTGAACGCATCGGCGCCATTAAATTAGGAATCGGCGAAGGTGAACCATTCCTAGGAAAGAATTACGGTCATCAACGTGATTACTCCGAAGAGGTAGCTGCCATCGTGGATCAGGAAATTCACGATCTGATTATGAATGCTCACCAAGAGGCATTCGATATTTTGGTGGCCAATCGCGACATTCTTGATGCACTGGTAGTTCGACTCTTGGAGAAAGAGACTTTGCTCAAGGATGAAATCGATGAGCTCTTTGCTGACGTGAAATTGATTTCGCCACGTCCTGCCTGGACTGGTTCGCCTAACCGAACCCCGTCAGACTTGCCTCCAGTTGCCCTCTCCCCAGCTAACTCCCTGGAAACCGCGACAAGTGTGGTTTCAGAGGTAAAGCCAAAGGCGGCTCGCAAACCTCGAAAGAAGGCGGTCGCACCAACTCCAGATGCTCCGATAGCCAACGTTGCGGATACTGAGCCAACTACTGACGAGGTAACTCCTACAGGTGAATGAAATTTCTCCGGTCTCTATGGGTCCACACGACGGTGGTGCGAAAACACCATTTGATCAAGCGCGAGCAGAAGCCGCAGTTCGCGAACTTCTGCTTGCGATAGGTGAAGACCCAGAACGAGAAGGCTTGGCTGCGACCCCTGCTCGAGTAGCTCGCGCCTTGGCCGAGAATTTTGCGGGGCTTTGGCACACTCCGGAGGAGATTCTTTCTACAACGTTCGATATCGGCCACAGTGAATTAGTCATCGTGCGCGACATCGAAATTTTCTCGCATTGCGAACATCACCTCACTCCATTTTTTGGCGTGGCGCATATTGGCTATATACCTGGCAGTTCCGGTCGAATTACCGGCCTATCTAAGTTGGCGAGATTGGTCGATTTATATGCGAAACGGCCCCAAGTTCAAGAGCGGCTAACCACCCAAATTGCCGATGCAATTGTTGAGCTCCTTGATCCGGCCGGAGTGATTGTTGTTATTGATTGTCAGCATCTGTGCATGGCAATGCGAGGGGTTCGTAAGTCACAATCACGAACTACGACCAGCGCGGTTAGAGGTCAATTGCGAGATAGCGCCACCCGAGCCGAAGCGATGAGCCTCATTACCTCTCCCGCAAAGTAACCTTTGAGCATGTCAGCCAAGCCCGTCGTCATGGGAATTCTTAATGTGACACCTGATTCTTTTGCTGATGGTGGACGACATAACACTTTGACGGCAGCAATTTCTCGGGCGCAGTCCATGATCGAAGAAGGTGTTGACATCATCGATGTTGGAGGCGAATCAACAAGACCTGGTGCAGAGCGTGTGAGTCTGGATGAAGAACTCACACGAACAATTCCAGTAATTAAAGAGTTAGCAAAGCTCGGGGCAACAATCAGCATTGACACAATGCGCAGTGAGGTCGCTCGCGCCGCAATTGAATCGGGTGCCTCCTATGTCAATGATGTAAGTGGCGGCTTGGCTGATAACAAAATGGCGGCAGTCATTGCGGGATCACCTAGCACTCAATATGTTGTGATGCACTGGCGCGGACATTCAACTCATATGAATGAACTCGCCAATTATGCGGATGTTGTGACTGAAGTGAAAAATGAAATTGATGAACGAGTGAGCGCTCTTCTTGATGCAGGTGTTGCTGGCGAGCAATTGATTGTGGATCCCGGTCTAGGATTTGCAAAAAATACTGAACATAATTGGGCGATTCTTCGTGGCTTAGATCGTCTATCACTTCTTGGGTACCCGATTCTTATTGGCGCTTCGCGAAAGCGATTTCTCGGGGAACTTGTCGGAGCGACCAATACTGATGATCGAGAAAATGCCTCAATTGCCCTGACCGCAGTATTAGTGAGATCTGGGATCTGGGGCGTCCGAACCCATAGCGTGAGACCACATCGTGAAGCGATAGATGTAGCTTGGGAGATGATTAAATGAGTGATCAGATTATTTTGACTGGTATATCCGATACTGGCTACCACGGTGTCTTTCCCGAGGAACGAGTTAACGGACAACTCTTTATTGTCGATGTGACCATGAGTTTGGATTTACTTGCTGCCGGAAATTCTGACCACTTGATTAATACGGTTGATTATTCAAAAGTAGCCCAATTAGTTCATGATGCCATTATTGGCGAACCCTTTTCACTCATTGAAAAGTTAGGTGAACATATAGCGTTAACAATCTTGGATAGGTATTCATTGGTTCGAAATGTATGTGTGACTGTCCATAAACCAGATGCTCCGGTAGGAGTTCCGATCGCCGATATAGCCATCAAGATAGAGAGATCACGGTGAAGATTGTTATCGCTCTCGGTTCCAATCTTGGAGATCGCGAAGCGATTATAAATTCGGCGCTCGAAGAATTAGCCGCCGTCATCACGATCTCCGCAGTTTCAACATTGTATGAAACCGAACCTTTTGGCGTCACCGACCAGCCGATGTACCTCAACGCCGTTCTTATCGGTGAATGCGACCGCGATCCTCACGAGCTACTTCAACTCATGTTGCAGATTGAAGCAAGACTTGGTCGAGTTCGGGTGAAAAAATGGGATGCCAGAACTCTGGATTTAGATCTCATTCTGGTCGAGGGATACACGATTGACTCAGCAGAACTCACTCTGCCTCATCCGTTGGCGCATCAAAGAAAGTTTGTACTTGAACCGTGGCTTGAGATTGACCCAGATGCATACTTGCCAGGTCACGGAAAGGTATCTGACATTTTGGCGGGACTCTCTTAACCCGAGTAGATTTATAGCCGCAAGCCCGGTACCCGGAAAGGACTGGAGCAATGAACAGCTGGCATCATCCTTTGGCCTTCGTTCCCACAATGGGAGCCCTGCATTCAGGCCACGAGTCACTCATAACTCTCGCACGCGAATTCGCAGAAGAAGTTGTTGTTAGTGTCTTTGTCAATCCTCTTCAATTTGAAAATCCAGAAGATTTAAAAAAATATCCTCGAACGCCACAAGTGGATGCTGCGCGAGCCAAGTCTGCCGGTGCCACGCAAGTCTGGTTT
>CAIMZW010000027.1 GCA_903846075.1 uncultured Actinomycetes bacterium | reverse complement strand
GTCTCTAAGGACTTAACAAGGACCCAGGCATTGAATGCGCTCAGAGTGGGACCCGTGTGTCGGATAAATGGATTGAGATAGCCATGGATGTAATCGAAACCGCCAAGAATGGCGCCACCCAATACTCGCCCTTGCCCATCAATATGTTTGGTGGTGGAGTACATGATTACATCTGCGCCATGTTCCAACGGTTTTTGCAAAATGGGAGAAGCCATGACGTTGTCGACGAGGACGAGTGCGCCTGCCTCATGTGCGATCTCGCTAACCATCGCAATGTCCACAACTTCCAACATTGGATTGCTAGGTGTTTCAATAAATACGACCTTCGTCTTGGTCGAGAGCGCCTTGCGCCACACATCAGGATCATTTCCACGAACAAATTCAGTAGTAACGCCCCACTTAGGCAAAATTTCAGAGAGGATGACGTAACAAGAACTAAACATGGAGGCCGAGGCAACAATGCGATCGCCACTTTCCACCATGCAGGCAATTGCGGCAAACATTGCAGACATTCCCGAGCCGGTGGCTACACATAATTCGGCGCCTTCTAGTGCGGCCAACCGTTGTTCAAACATAGCGACGGTGGGATTAGCGAAGCGACTGTAAACGAAATGGTCGACCTCATCGGAAAAGGAGTGGACGGCTTGCTCCGCATTCTCATAGGTGTATCCACTGGATAGGTACATCGCCTCGCTGGTCTCGCCAAAACCTGATCGGGCTAGGCCGGCGCGAATTGCCAGTGTGTCTGAATGTAACTCCCAGTCAGGTGTGGGTCCGTTCGAACCAGCCTGATATCCCCAAGGACGATGGCTATGTGTCATGACCGCATGGTACGCGTTAGGATCGAACCATGAATTCACTCGCCATCTCGGTCTCGAACTTGACGAAAATCTACGGTGAGCGAAGTGCGGTTTCCCAAGCTAGCTTCGAAGTCCCGATGGGAACTGTATGTGGTTTTGTTGGTCCAAATGGGTCCGGGAAAACGACAACCATTCGAATGTTGCTTGGTCTCATCACGCCTTCTGCCGGAACTGGGTCAGTCCTTGGTGAAAGCATCTCGCACCCGCAACGCTACTTACCTCAAGTAGGAGCCATGATTGAAGGACCGGCTTTCTATCCAGCCTTAACTGGTGCTGAAAATTTAAAGGTCTTGGCCAATCTTGGTGGCTACCCCATTTCGCGGGTACAAGGGCTCTTGGAACAAGTGGGCCTTGGCGATCGAGGTGGTGGGAAATTTAAAACCTACTCGCTGGGAATGAAGCAGCGCTTGGGTATTGCTGCAGCTTTGCTGCCCCAACCAAAGTTGCTTATTTTGGACGAACCAACAAATGGCTTAGACCCTTCAGGGATTCAAGAAATTCGTGAACTTCTCAAAGAATTAGCTTCCGATGGAACCACCGTATTCGTCTCATCGCATTTACTTAGCGAGCTCGAAATGATCAGCGAATACTTGGTGATGCTACGTCTTGGCAAAGTTCTATTTTCGGGTCGCACCCAAGATTTACTCTCTGCCCAACAACCAATTTTGGTTGCTAAACCAGAGTACGCAATTGATTTAGGAAAAATAGTCGAAATTGCTCGAGTTTGCGGACATGAGGTCTCCGTCGTAGAAGGTGCTGCAAATATTTCGGCTCCTTCGGATTGGTCAGCTTCACTCAATCGAATGGCATTTGAGGCTGGTGTCACGCTTTCAACATTGACTTCGGTCCTGCCGACGTTAGAAGAGACTTTCTTTGAAATGACAAATAACGAGAGCGCAGGTGGTGAGTAAATGTTTCATGTTTTTCTTGCAGAGACTCGCAAACTGCGTCGCCCTACTCTGTTGTTCTCAACGATTCTGCTCGTGCTGGCAATCTCTGGCCTTTTCACTTCACTTCTCTATCTCTTGATAAATTCTCGCGATGGAAATGGCCGGCGCGGCCAAAGTATTACCGCTCTGACACTTTCAAAGTCCAATGGCCTGGTCAGTGGATTCGTGAGTACCGCGACGTTATTGGGTGTCGTCGCTCTATGTATTTTTGCAGCTCAAACTGCCCAGGAATATACCTTCGGTACCTTGCGCAATCTTTTAGTACGTCAACCCTCACGTATGAAACTACTCATGGGCAAATATCTCTCGATGATTTTCTTTGCCCTGATTATGGACTTTCTCTCGTTAATCGTCAGCGTTTCGATCTCCTACGGTTTGGCCGGCCACGCCCATGTCTCCACCGTGGCTTGGAGTACCGCTGCTGGGTTCCATGCCTTGGCCCAGAGCTTCTGGAACGTCTTCCTCGCCACCATCGGGTTCGGAACCTTCGGGATGATTCTTGGACTTTTGCTGCGCTCGCCCATTAGTTCCATCGCTATTGGCGTGATCTGGGTTCTCATCGTGGAGAGCCTTCTCGGTGCCGTGGTTAAAGGTGCAGATAAATGGCTACCTGGGACCCTCATTGGAGCGGTTGGTAATGGCGGGGATGCCGGTCTGACTTATAGCCGCTCGCTCGGTGTATCTCTGGCCTACTTGGTTGTGGGATCAGCCGTCGTAGCCCTGCTTTTCAAGCGCCGAGATGTAGCCAACTAAAGAAAATCAGCTAAAACATGTCCGTTTTAACCTAATTTTCATCTTTTCTGCTTATCCTTGGTGAATTCCTTCCCCTGGGGGTTCATTTATGTTGTCTAGGCAAAGACCTCATGCCATCCGATTGGCATCTTTTGCGCTCACTCTCGCCCTTTTCGGCGCGATGAATTCTCCGTTAGCGCAGGCAAAAACCCCGAAGCCGACCTTGGCGCAGATCGCCCAAGCGAAGGCAGTTGAAGCGGCGAAACAAGCCGCGGCCGCACAGGCTGCTGCAGCTCTCAACAACGCAACAAAAACCCTCAATCAATTAACTGCTACTGCTGATGCTGCTCGGGCACGCTATCGATGGGCTCAAGGGGTATTGGCAAAGGCAATTTTGGTTTCCCAGGCAGCCACAGCGCATGCGCTCCAAACTCAGGCAGCCGTGGCATCGGCGAATCGAACTATCGGCAAACTCGCCACTAACGCCTACATCATGGGCGGGGGCTTTACAGATCTCGATTCAATTTTGCATGCTAATGGACCGCAAGATCTCATCGATCGACTCTCGACTCTCAATTCCTTAGGTGCAAATAATTCAACGGCACTTGCACGTTTTCAATCTGCCTCTGCTGCTGCCAAGGCGGCCAAGGTTGCTGCTGATGCAGCAAAAGCGGCTCAGCAAGATGCCACCAATAAAGTCGCGATCGCGAAACAAGCTGCCGATAGTGCCGCTGCAGCACAGGCTAAAGAAGTTGCAAAGTTAACTGCAGTACAAAACCAATTAGCTCAAGAGTTGGCTAGCGCTCGCAAGTTCCGAGTCACATTGGAACAGCAACGGCAATTGGCTCTCTTGGAAGAGGCAAATGCGAAAATCGCTTCGACGACCAAGGGTCAAGCAAAGGTCTGGCCAGATCGAGGATTTAGAGGTCGAACCACAATTAGATCGACCGATGCCATTCGTACAAAAGCGGTTGCCTTTGCAAAGTCACAAGTTTTAGCCCGCAAGCCATACGTCTGGGGTGCGCAGGGACCGAATGCTTACGATTGCTCAGGATTGGTTTACGCCGCTTATAAAGCTGCTGGATTGGGCTATCCGAACTGGTCTCGCTTGAATGCTGCACTTTATTTTGTTGATTCTCAACGAGTTCCGTTTAGTCAATTGATTCCTGGGGATCTTCTCTTTTACTCCTACGACGGATCCGTCCAGAATATTCACCACATCACAATTTATGCAGGTGACGGCATGATGTGGGAAGCGAACTCCACTCGAACTGGGCTGAAGTACTCAAATATGTACAGCATCCCTGGTCTGATGCCTTCTGGTGGACGCGTCTAATCATTAACTAGAGTTAGCAAATGAAAGCGATGCTGGATGTTCGGCGCGCACTTCGGCCATGGCTTCAAGAGATGGATTCCGATTCCACTATTTTGCTTGGGGTATCTGGCGGAGCAGATTCCATGGCGTTGGCCTATGGAGTTTTTCACGAGTGTGATGAAGCGCTTCGGCCAAACCTTATCCCGGTCGTTATTGATCATGGTCTGCAACCAGGGTCAAAGGAGGTTGCCGAACTTGTGAAGGTTCGTCTTCAAGAAATTGGTTTTGATACTGTCGAACTTCACTCGATTGTGGTCGCCATTCGAGATGGAATGGAAGCGTCGGCTCGGCGGGCCCGGTTCGAACTTTTTAGCCGGTTAATTGAGAAATACCACCCAAAGTATTTTCTTCTCGGCCACACAAGAGATGATCAGGCGGAGACGGTCTTGCTCGGACTTTCTCGCGGTTCCGGTACCAGATCACTATCTGGAATGGCGATTCGTAATGGCGCTTTTCTTCGTCCCTTGTTAGATCTAACCAGGGAAGAAACTCGATTAGCCTGCGTCGAGGCGGAAATCGAGATTTGGGATGATCCCCATAATCATGACCCAAGTTATGCCAGGGTTCGAGCCCGCCGACACGTTCTGCCGATCATGGAAGCTGAATTGGGTCCGGGAATTTCTGCCGCATTAGCCCGAAGCGCCAAAATCCTCCGGGAAGATGCCGATGCTTTGGATTCTTGGGCCGAGGAGATTTATTCAAGAGTTGACCCAGCCGATATTCCCGTTGAAGTCATAGCAGAACTGCCGAAAGCGGTTCGAATTCGGGTCCTTCGTCGGGCAATTTATTCCCTGGGGGCGCCATCTGGCTCAATTACCGCCGAACATTTGGCACCGATTGAGGCATTTATTACCGATTGGAGGGGGCAGGGAGCCACCTCACTTCCTGGTGGTGTGAAGGTGGCTCGAATTTCGGGCAGACTTTCGCTCTTGCGGTTGTTACCTTCATCAGAAGAAGCAACCGAATAATTGCATTTCAGTTGGTTCAGGTTGATTTAGGGCAGGTAACAGGTAAGGGAGCATCGTGGATTTAACGGCCTCAGGTAGCGATATCGAGCGAGTCATTGTCACGCAAGAGCAGATACAGGCTCGACTAAAGGAATTGGCCGTTCAAGTTGAGCGCGATTACGCCGGCCGCGATCTACTTTTGATTGGCGTGCTCAAAGGTGCCGTTATGACGATGGCAGATTTCGCTCGGGCGTTGCAACGCCATATCGAGACCGATTGGATGGCAGTCTCTTCGTATGGTTCCGGAACTAAATCCAGTGGCGTAGTTCGGATCCTCAAAGATCTCGATCGTGACATCTTAGGTAAAGATGTTCTCGTTGTTGAAGATATTGTCGATACTGGTTTGACTCTGGCCTGGCTGAAATCCAATTTAGAATCTCGAGGCACAAAGAGCGTGGAGATCTTGACCATGCTTCGCAAGCCCGAAGCAGCCAAAGTAGATGTCAATGTGAAATATGTTGGTTTCGATATCCCATCCGAATTTGTCGTCGGTTACGGGTTAGATTTCAACGAGAAATATCGCAATTTGGATTTCATTGGTGTGCTCGCCAAGCACATGTATTCCTAGAACTTTTTTCCCTGTACCTCATTGAGAAAGAGATAACGCGTGGCTGATAAGAAAATAAAGGTGCAAAAATCTCGGATGCGCAAAATCATGCGCGGACCGTTATTTTGGATAATCGTTGCACTGATAGCGGTGAGTGTTTTTGGGCGTATCTCTGGAAGTGGCGCGCAGTTCGTCAAAGTCGATACCTCGACGATCTTGGCTGAGATATCCAATAACCAAGTGGATTCAGCCATTGTTATTGATAAGGATCAAAGGATTGAAGTAGTTCTTAAGGCCGGCAAATTTGTTAAAGGTTCGCAAAGACTTTACGCCTCATATGTCGCTGGCGAAGAACCCCAGATTGTCGAACTTCTACAGAGCAACCCGCCACCGAAGGCTTGGGATGTAAAGATCCCGACCACCTCACTACTGACAACTATCTTTTTCACCTTTGGACCTATTCTTCTCATTGGTTTTATCCTGCTTTTCTTCATGAGCAATGCTCAAGGCGGAAATAAGGTCTTCTCATTTGGTCGTTCAAAGGCCAAGCTACAGACCAAGGAGACGCCAAAAAATACCTTTGCAGATGTTGCAGGTGCCGATGAGGCTGTCGATGAACTTCGAGAAATAAAAGATTTCCTTGCTGATCCCAAGAAGTATCAAGATATTGGTGCCAAGATTCCTAAGGGAGTATTGCTCTATGGCCCGCCAGGAACCGGTAAAACCCTTCTTGCGCGCGCCGTAGCGGGTGAGGCGAATGTGCCTTTCTATTCCATCTCAGGTTCGGAATTTGTAGAGATGTTTGTCGGAGTTGGCGCAGCTCGAGTTCGCGACCTCTTTAGCCAAGCCAAAGAAAATGCCCCAGCAATTATCTTCGTTGATGAAATTGATGCAGTCGGTCGTCAGCGCGGCGCTGGATTGGGCGGCGGACATGATGAACGTGAGCAAACCCTGAACCAATTATTGGTTGAGATGGATGGTTTTGAGGCGAATGGCCAAGTCATTTTGATTGCCGCAACAAACCGACCTGATGTTCTTGATCCTGCACTCCTGCGCCCTGGCCGATTTGATCGTCAGATTCCTGTTGATCGTCCAGACCTCAAAGGACGAACTGCCATTCTTCAGGTTCACGCAAAAGGTAAGCCACTTGCTAAGAATGTGGACCTTGTAGGTTTTGCTAAACGAACCCCTGGATTTACCGGTGCTGATTTGGCGAACGTACTTAACGAGGCTGCATTATTAACAGCGCGCGAAAATGAAAAAATTATTACCACCGAAGCTCTAGATGAAGCAATCGACCGAGTTATGGCTGGACCACAGCGAAAGACTCGCCTGATGACGGAAGAAGAACGACGAAT
>CAIMZW010000026.1 GCA_903846075.1 uncultured Actinomycetes bacterium | reverse complement strand
TCGAGCGAAGGTGATGGAATATCCATCAATCGGCGACCATCGGGAAGTTGTGCATATGCATCGAATGGAGTTGGTTGGTCAATGGTGCCGTATTTATAGTATGGGTCGTATCCACTATTGGAAAGAAATCCCAGGCCATGTCCCATTTCGTGAAGGATGATCGATTCCAAGTCATATTCACCTGACGGGCAATTTCCATCGGTACCTAAATAGAAAATTGAGGCGACAGTTGCATTGACGCGAATGGATATCTCTGGATTCGCGGGGTCGAGATCTTTGCCTGCCAAGGAATTTGCCAAAGCCGAGGGATACCAAATATTTCGATCTGGCGCCCCAGTAAAACTATTAAAGAACTTCACGGGGGTGGCAGAAGCCAAAATTCCTGAAGTTCCTAAGCGAACCCACTTGGCATCGATATTGATCGGGACCGCAGAAGGATAATTTGCTGCCCAGATATCGGCCGCGGCCTGTAACGCCGGCTGATATTCAGCCGGTACGCCGATGAAATTGAGCTTGATTGTGCTGGCAGCATCCAGATGTGCGGCTGCAGGGCCAGGCCGAGCAGTTTTGACCGTAGGAGAATTTGCTGGTGCTGCGTAAGTGTTGACCCATCCAGCAAGAGCCGTACGCATCGTTAGGGCTTCGGCGGTAGGCATACTTGCAACCGGAACGAGTACAAGCCCTGCGAGCAGGCTGATTATGGGGAAGAAGGTCCGAACTCGCATAACGAAAACGGTAGCAGTCTGAGAGGATAGGCGTATGCCTCGTGGAGATGAAAGAGCCAAATTATCAGCAAAGGTTCAGGATGCACTCGCACGTGCTCAAGCGGAGCGACCATCAAAAGGGTTGATCTTTGATAACGCACCAGAATCCACCCTAGAAGAGGCCCGTGCCGATTTAGCTCGTGCCGTTTCTCGAATCACCCATGATCTCTTTTCTCATCGTTTTGGGCCGTTGGTCGGAACGATTACTCAAACTTCGGTAGAGGCTGGATTGAAGAGTTTTGAAACATCAATAGCCCAGGCTAAATCGGATTCGACCTTGATCATTCAGGAGTTCTCAGAACGAATTTTCGCTTCTAAGAAAGGCCGATGATATGGAACGAAATTGGGCTGGAAATATCACCTTCTCGACCAAGCGGGTTCTGGTCCCGCAAGATCTCGAACAACTTCGTCATGAAGTCGTTCGAGCCAATCACATAAAAGCTCTTGGAAGTGTTCACTCATTTAATCGGATCAATGATTCGAGCGATACCCTCATAAGTTTTCTCGGTTTCTATCGAGAATTAAGTATTGATCACGAAGCCCAGACTGTCTGCATTCCAGCCGGAATTACTTCAGGTGCCATTGCTCTAAAACTTAATCAGGAGGGTTTCGCGCTCGCCAATATGGGTTCCCTGCCTCATATCTCTCTCGTTGGCGCAACTGCGACCGCAACTCATGGCTCCGGAGTTGGAAATCAAAACTTGTCTGGTCGAATTAGAAAAGTTGAAATCGTTAAAGCAAATGGTGAATTAGAGGTAATAGATTCTTCGGAGAAACTTCCCGCCTTTGCTGTCTCTTTAGGCGCCTTAGGCATCATCCATCACCTTCACGTTGCCATCGAACCAACTTACGACATCGCTCAAATTGTCTATTTGGATTTGCCGCTTGAGTCACTACGAGAAAATATGTTGGAGATTTTAAGTAGCGCCTTTAGCGTCAGCCTCTTCACCATGTGGGGCGATGATGTTGTTGACCAAATCTGGATTAAGTCCCGCGTAACTTCAGCTCCACATTTTGAAGATTATTTTTTTGGAGCTCATCGCGCACCAGAACAAGTTCATCCTATTCGCGGTGTTGATCCGCAAGGAACCACGGGGCAATTAGGTTCCGTTGGTCCGTGGTATTCCCGCCTGCCTCACTTTTTGCTTGACTCGATGCCTAGCGCAGGCGGTGAATTGCAATCTGAATATTTCGTGGCGTTAGAAGATGGTCCGGCGGCATTTGAGGCGCTCTACGAAATTCGCGATCAGATTGCACCGTTGTTGCTGGTTTCAGAAATTAGAACTGTTGCTGCGGACGATAACTGGCTGAGCACGGCTTATGGTCGGACTTCAATGGCATTTCATTTCACCTGGAAGCCGAAAGAGGTAGAGGTTAATCACCTTCTGCCACTGATTGAAAATGCCCTGGCTCCGTTTGCACCGCGACCACACTGGGGAAAAGTATTCACCGCAGAAAATTTCGATTTTCAAAAAATTTATCCGCACTTCAACGACTTTGTGCAGTTGCGACGTAGTTATGACCCGCAAGGGAAATTCCTCAATGATTTGCTAAAAACATGGGGCTTGGAGTGACGCAAGCGCCTAACCCGATTGCAGTAACGGTTTATTCTCGAACTGGTTGCCATTTATGCCATGATGCAATCGCTGTTCTTGAGGAGATTCAAAGCGAAGAGATTAAAGATTTCACCATCGAGGTTCGTCTTATAGATGACAATGCAGAACTCGAACGTCAGTACGGGGATTCAATACCAGTGATCCTCATAAACGATCAACCCCATGATTTTTTTCGAGTCAATCCTGATCGGTTTAAAAAGGCGTTGGCTCAACTCTGATTGAGGACATCATCGGCATCGATGATGCGATAGGCATAACCCTGTTCTGCTAAGAAGCGTTGACGGTTTTGGGCAAAATCCTGATCGATGGTGTCGCGGGCAACTATGGAATAAAAGCGAGCACCTCGCCCATCCGCCTTAGGACGCAATATTCGTCCAAGGCGCTGGGCTTCTTCTTGTCTCGATCCGAATGTGCCAGAGACTTGGATAGCAATGGTTGCTTCGGGAAGATCGATAGAGAAATTTGCTACCTTAGAAACTACGAGGCATTTAATTTCACCAGACCTGTAAAGGTTGAAAAGTCGTTCCCGCTCTTTCACGGGGGTGTCGCCCTTAATCACAGGAACTCCGAGCTCCTCACCAAGAGCATCAAGTTGGTCAAGATATTGTCCGATAATCAGTACTTGATCATCTTTATGTTTATGAGCCAGAGCAATGGCGACTTTTCGTTTCGTGGCTGTGGTGGCGCAAAAACGGTAACGCTCTTCAGGTTCGGCAGTCGCGTAATTTAGCCGCTCAGCCTCGGTCAAGGTGACTCGTACCTCAACACAATCTGCAGGCGCGATATAGCCCTGGGCTTCAATTTCCTTCCAAGGCACATCAAATCTCTTCGGGCCAATAAGTGAGAAGACTTCACCTTCCATGCCATCTTCTCGAACTAGCGTTGCAGTTAGTCCCAGGCGACGGCGGGATTGAATATCTGCAGTAAATCGAAAGATGGGAGCAGGTAAGAGATGAACTTCATCGTAAATAATCAATCCCCAGTCAATCGCGTCGAAGAGATCCAAGTGTGCGTAGAGACCTTGTTTACGGGTTGTCATCACTTGATAGGTAGCAATAGTCACCGGACGGATTTCTTTTTTGGCGCCGGAGTACTCGCCAATCTCATCTTCGTGCAATGTGGTTCTACGAAGTAATTCATCTCGCCATTGTCTGGCAGCGACTGTGTTCGTTACTAAGATCAAAGTTGTTGCCTTTGCATGAGCCATTGCGGCTGCGCCCACGATTGTCTTGCCGGCACCACAAGGTAGAACTACAACTCCCGAACCACCATGCCAAAAACCTTCGGCTGCCAGCTCTTGATATCTTCGAATCGACCAACCCTCTTGCTTTAGCGCGATTTCATGATGCTCACCATCAACATATCCGGCAAAGTCTTCGGCAGGCCAACCGAGTTTAAGCAGCGCCTGCTTGAGAAATCCTCGTTGTCCCGGATGAACCACAATCGTCTCTTCATCCAATTGCATCCCAAGCATCGGGGCGATTTTTTTGCCTCGGGTGACTTCACGAAGTACTGCCGGATCAATAGATGCGAGAATGAGACCGTGAACCGGGTGCGCTTCTAACCGAAGTCGACCGTAGCGAGACATCGTTTCAGCCACATCGACAAGGAGCGCGTGTGGAACTGCGTATCTAGAATACTTAAGCAAAGTGTCGATTACTTGTTCGGCGTCATGTCCAGCCGCTCTGGCATTCCAGAGTCCAAGTGGTGTGAGTCGGTAGGTGTGAATATGTTCTGGCGATTTTTCTAATTCTGCAAACGATGCGATAGCCCGCCGACACTCATCCGAGAGTGGGTGGTCAATATCAAGAAGTAATGTCTTATCGCTCTGAACAATTAACGGGCCATCACTCACGGATTAGTTCCTTAATGAACGCAGTTAGTAGTTCGATTCTCGGTGCAATAGATGAAAGAAGTACATGTTCATGGTCAGCGTGCGCTCCGCCACCCACAGCGCCGAGACCGTCTAAAGTTGGTGCTCCAACTGCTGCAGCAAAATTACCATCGCTAGCGCCACCCACAGCGGCGTGACCAATTGGCTCCATACCGATCGCTTGAGCAACTTCTTCAAGTTTTTGATAAAGAACTTTCGTAGCTGAAAATTCCAGAGGCGGTCGGTTGATTCCACCAGTAACTTCCAATTTTGCGCCGGCAAGTGTGGGAGCAAGTTCCTTCATAGCAACTTCAACTCGTTGCAACTCCGCCAAGGTGAATGAGCGACTGTCTACATGAAGTACGGCCTGGGCGGGAACTGTATTGGTGGTGGATCCAGAATGGAGCAATGTGGGTACAACCGTTGTTCCCAATTCGAGATTTTCTAATTTGATGATTTGCAGAACCAACCGCGCAATCTCAACTGTTGCATTGATTCCCTTTTCTGGCTCAAGACCAGCATGCGCAGCTAGGCCGTGGACAGTTACTTGGTAATTGGAAGTTCCTTTACGGGCAGTTTTAACTTTTCCATCCAACGCAGATTCCAAAACTAAAACAGCCTTCGCCGATCGCGAGAGTCTTTGAATTAAATCTCGAGATTTTTGGCTTCCGACTTCTTCATCGCTGGTCGCCACTAAAGCCACCTGATCCTGGCAGCCAGGAAGATTGTTCAGGGCATAAAGTGCTTGCAGGAACCCAGCCTTCATATCGAAAACGCCAGGACCGCGGATCACATCATCTTCTACTTGCCAAAGGGGAGTGAATGAACCTTGCGGCCAGACCGTGTCTAAATGGGCTAGTACTAAGACCTTTGGGGTTCTGCTGCCCCACCAAAAAATTGGTCTGCCACTTTCTTCTTCTTTGAAAGCCGGAACTGGTAGTAGTCGATTTGCGATTTCGACTGCAAGGTCAATTACTCGCTCGCAGGCGGCCAAATCTTCGGTAGGAGATTCGCACTCGACCAAAGATCGAAGGTCAGCCAAGAAGGTCACGGTGGAAGTCTGCCGTATTTCACCCACTTCTTGCCCGTTCACAGTGCTGGGCTTACGCCAGTGATTCGGGGGATACGGAAATATGCCATCTCGCCAGTTGCATGATCTCGGGCTAACAAAGTGCCGAGCGAAATAGAGATGGGATCAATGAGGCGATTGGAGACACCGCCATTCGTATCGGCGTAGCCGATCGTCAGGCTTGCCTGTTCTTCAATATATTGATGGAGCAGGTCCAGCGTTTCATTCGCGGTAGTTCGAGGAATTTCTCGCGGTTTATGAGCACTTGCCTTTTCGCCAGCTCGAAGTGCTCTCACCGCTGAGGTGATCATAATTTCGCTGGGCTTGCCGTTTTCCGAATAAATTCGAGGTGGCCGTGGCCGAGATTTGGCTCTCCGAGAGGCAGGTTGGAGCACCAAAATTCCAGTCGCATTTTCTGATGCTGGTAGGTAGCCAGATTCCCGCAACCCCGCCATCACATCATGCATCTCTAATTCGGAGATGATGACCTGTGGTGCCAATTTGCGTAACCGCAAATTCTCGAGTTTCTTGTCGTGCATGATTTGTTGAATGAGTCCCTCATCTTCACAACGTAAATAGCAAAGAGATTGGCCAACTCGCAATCGCCCGTGTCGCTTTGCGACATCGTTAATGAGATATTCCAAAGGTTGTGGCGTGGGAGTCTTGGATGTCTTCTTCAGGAAGTCCTTTATGTGATCACCAGTATGACCGTGGTCAAGTCCGCGCCTGATGGATGATTCGCTGAATCGATAGACGGTAGCCCCACCCCTACTTTCAATATCCGCAATTGTTCCCATCATGTTCGAAATTTCGAGAGTGAGTGGACCAGGGGCGATCGCACTGTTATCTGCTTGAATCAAGATGTGGTCAACTGGCTTAGGCAGCGCACTTTCGATTCCTAGCGAGTCCAGACCGTTGACAAATGCTGAGCCAAATTCTGACATCGCACCTTGGCCGGTTATTCCCAACCACTCTGCTTCTCGAAGCGTCCATTCAACAAAGTCAGCATTGAATCGCTGCGGACTTACCCATTGGCAACTCGCTTGAATTGTGGCGAGAAGTGGATCTATCTCAGGGGATTTTTCCAAAATATTTAAAACAGTTTTTCGAACTCCAGCAATTCCAGTTCGATCAAGTTCGGGACCCAAGGGCGAGATGTTTTTCGCATCCGCTTTTCCAATAAGTCCGCTCACGCGAGATGTCTCCTGCCAGAGCGAAACAAGTCCATGCCAGCGCTCTTCGGCGCTCTTGGTTAGCCACACATCAAAGGCGGTGGTGGGCAAAATATAATCATCAGTGTCAATGACAACTAAACCTGCTAAGTAAAGAATTTCTGCGACAAAGCCAGCGCATATCTCGGAAACACCAAGATGCTCTGCCGAACGCTTGAGATCTCGAACTCCAAGCCCGCCAGAGCGAAGCGCAACGGGGGGTTCATCTGACCAGTTATGTGCAAGCTCTTCGACCCATCGTAAGAATGTCGAAATATTTGCAATCGCTGCTCGATTGACATCTTTCTGTTTTCTTTTTGTCCCAGTGACGACAGGTGGAATAAATAACAGCTCTTTGAATATTTTGCCGCTACGAAGATACATCGCGACTTGTCGAGGCAAGACAACAGTTTGGGAATCAACCGGTAAGAGAAAATGATTTTCTAATAGCCACTCGATTGCGGCTCCTGGTTTTTTTATGGAAGCGACTTGACCGCGCGGTGGTCCCCACGTTAATCGAGCAAGCACCTCAGCAGAATTTTTCGGTGCCTGTTCTAATAAATCAAAGTTGATCCGCGTTGGGGCCATTGGTCCAAGACCGGCTGGTTCCTCACCCAACATATTTCGCAAATTTCCTGGCAATCGGAAATTCTCACCATCGCGGTAGAGGAGTGCTCGACTCCATAAATCTTCTAACGCAGTTGCCGCAGGGGTTGCGGTTATCTCGATGAGTTGCGCCCTTGAAAAAGGTTCCGGTAATGAACTTGCCGCAATCAGGACGTCGTGTTGCCAACGATTGAGCGCTTCGAGAGCTCTGATCAAACTTGGCACTGAATTGGCTCTCGCCGCGAGGGCGGTCAAATCTGTCGGGACTGGAGTTATTAGGTCAGGGCGCGCAGAAAAAAGTTGCGCGATTTGGGCATCGTCACGAGAGCGCAGCTCGTCGGTGAAGGATGGCGTTGACATAACTGGTCTACATTACCGATGAAACTAGCGCCGCCCCCAATTACGAGGTGAAATAAGAGTCGTCAACGCTCCTAATCGACCAACAATAGGACCGGCAAAATGTGTAAGTGCTCGGAAGCGGCGAAAATCGTGGATTGGCCAGTTATCTCTAATTGCTCGAATCTGGAGCAAGGTGTCCGGGTTAATTGCGCGCGGGTGACCCACTGCCTCCAGAAGCGGAATGTCATGATGGCTATCGGAATAAGCGTAGGAACTGGCGAGATCGATATTTTCTTTGGCGGCTAGTTCAGTAATTGCCACCACCTTCTCTTTTCCGTGAAGGAGGTTTCCAATCATCTTTCCCGTGTAAATGCCGTCACATGCCTCTGCTTTAGTCCCCAAAGCTCCGGTAAAGCCCAGGCGCTGCGCAATCAACTCAGCCAGTTCTAAGGGTGTAGCGGTGACTAACCAAACTTCCTCGCCTTTGAGCAGATGCTCATTCGCTATTTCGATAGTGCCCTGCCAGAGTGCCGGCGAAACAAACTCGTCATAGACCTCAAGGCCTAGGGCTTGAATCTCCTTAACATTGTGACCCTCGATAAATTCACAGGCTGCACGCTGGTATTTTGCAATTTCTTCCTTATTTTCCTTACCAGTCATGCGATACCGGATATTTGCGAACACAAAAGCGGAGATATCTTTTTTGCTAAAGAAACCCCTCTGATACATGCCGCGCCCCATAAAGTAGAGGCTCGATCCACGCAGGATCGTATTATCGACATCAAAGAAGGCAACCCGCTTTTGGTTGGCCGTCATATGCCAACCTTAGCGAAGCCGAGAAGTCAGGGCTCGTTTATGCTAAAGCCATGGGGAATACCGTTCATTTCTTGCGCCACGGTGAAGTGGAAAATCCCGAGAAGATTCTCTATGGGCGCCAGCCTGGTTGGCGGCTCTCTACCCGAGGGCAAGAGATGGCGCTCGCAGTAGCCGAATGGTCGAAATCTCTGAATTTGGGGGCGCTTCTCGCATCCCCGCTGCAACGCGCGCAAGAGACCGCTGCTCCTTTGGCGCTCGCCCACGGCTTGGCGATAACTACCGAACCTCGTTTGATCGAGGCGGCCAATGTTTTTGAAGGGCGCAAGTTCGAACTAGGCAGTGGCGTCTTGATGCACCCTAGTTCGTGGCGCCATCTCTGGAATCCGTGGCGACCTTCCTGGGGCGAACCCTATGAAGAGCAAGTGAGTCGAATGTTGGCTTCGTTATTTGCAGCCCGTGATGCGGCTAGTGGCAAGGATGCGATTGCTGTTTCGCATCAACTTCCAATCTGGATTCTACGAAGCGCAGTTGAAGGACGTTCGATGTTGCACGATCCTCGTAAACGCCAATGTACTTTGGCATCGGTGACGAGCTTCGTTTTGGATGATGAAGGAATGATCGCCGACACCTACTACACCGAACCAGCCAGACATCTGTTGCCTCATTAATGAAATTACAAGTGCGCGGTTATAAGAAGTTCGCTCTAGGGGCGCTCTGCCTGCTCTTGCTCACTGGATGTTCGGGTGGCGGACTTTCCAAGGCGAATGAAAATTCTTTCGTCTCTGGAAATGGCGCGGCCGTTTATATAAAAAGTGGCGATCGAAATCCAGCGCCGGTGCTCTCTGGCAAAGTGTTGGATGGCACTACTAAATCTCTCTCGGCTAACAAAGTAACGGTGATCAATGTGTGGGCTTCGTGGTGTTCACCATGTCGGGCAGAAGCACCCGTGCTGCAAGACTTCTCCCAAAAATATCCCAACGTTCAATTTGCTGGAATTCTCACGCGGGACAATATTTCTTCGGCACAAAGTTTTGTCACTCGGTTTGGTTTGACCTATCCAACTTTCACTGACGATTCCATTTTGACTCGATTTCGCGGAACATTGACACCGAACGCAATTCCGACAACCCTCATTGTGGATTCGGCAGGATATGTAGCTGCTCGAATCAGCGGTGAACTTTCGGTTGGACTATTGCGGGATCTTCTGGAAAAAGTAATTAAGGATCCCC
>CAIMZW010000025.1 GCA_903846075.1 uncultured Actinomycetes bacterium | reverse complement strand
GGGGTTGGTGTGGGTGTCGGGGTTGGTGTGGGTGTCGGGGTTGGTGTGGGTGTCGGGGTTGGTGTGGGTGTCGTGGTTGGTGTGGGTGTCGGGGTTGGTGTGGGTGTCGGGGTTGGAGCAGATTTCTTAACCGTCAGGATCTTGACGGGCACAAGCTGCCATTGAAGATTTTTGTTCTTTAAAGTGCAGATATAACTCTTTTTTAGAACAACAGTCTTGACTCCAACTTTCTTACATTTTGTTCCTAAAAGGGTTTGCGCGCTCGAATAATTAGGAAGCGAGATTGCCAAAGTTATGCTGAGTAAAGTGGCGAGCAGGGCAGTACCACTTTTGCCTCGGAATGACTTTTTCACGAGTGACTCCTCAGTCAGATGCGCTTATGTAACCGCTTTCATAACTTACCATCATTTACTTGGCTTTGTCCCAAATCATTTGGAGTGTGAGAAACGGAAAATTATTGCTCTTCACTTCGCGTTCAAGAATATTGAGAAGCGCCAGAAAGACAACCGAAGTAGTCATTGCATCTCCAAGCGCATTGTGTGGAGCATAAACTGGCAAATTTAGTTTCCTTGCGACATATTCCAGTGACGGTTCTTGACCTGGAATATTCTCTGCAACTCCCAAAGTCTTTGCTAATGTGGCCGTGTCTAAAACTCTTCGAGGGAAAAGTCCTTTAGCCTGCCGATCCAGAAAGGCTCGTTCCACCCACGAGGCATGGGCAATGACAATCCGGTCTTTCAATGCCTCTCGGATTTCCGGCAGAATTGCTTTCATAGAAGGTGAACCTTCCAAATCAACATTTCGCAATCCATGAATCTTCATCGAGCTCGTTGACGGTTGATTGTCCGGTTTAACTTGAGAATAGAAATTATTTTCCAAAACAATTCTTCCGTTTGAAATTTGGGTGACTCCGACAGCAACAATCTCATCGCGATTAAGTTCAAGGCCGGTAGTTTCCAAATCAATCGCACAATAATCGCACTCACGCCAATTAAGTTTTCCACTTTGTGAAAAAAACGACGAAAAGTTGGGCTTCATCGAATACGAGTTTCCCAATCGCTTTGAATTCTGGATTGAATAGAAGCGACCGCGCGAAAAGACTCCCGCAAATGACGTCGAGTTAGCGAATCGAGATGCTGCGGCTCTATCCAGGTCGATCCAACTTGACCTGCATGAATGGCGGCAACCTCGTGATCAAAAACAAGTTGGTAAATATCTCGAAAAGCATTGCCTAATATCTCCGACTCCTCTTGAGAGAGCATGCCGCTGCTGTACGCGCGTTTGAGTCGTTCGATGGTTCCGCCACGAACATCGCCGTCGACTATCGCAAGCCAACGAGCTAATGAGGAAATTGGAGTGAGACCCCCTTGTTTGAGGTCAAGACCGCCGCGATTTTCCCCTGTGTGCTCTACGACGAATTCTTTGACGAAACCAATAGGTGGTTTTTTTGCGAGTGTGAAACGGAGAGCATCAGAAAGGAATTCTCGACTGCGCGTTGTTGACCTAATGGTGTCGGTAATAGTTCTTCCCAATGTCAATTGATTTATGGGTTGGCTGTCGGCTGCGATCGCAGATAACAGAAGTGCGCCAGCTCTTGTTGGATCCGTCAACCAGCCCTGGGAAACCTCTACCCAGGAGGCGCGAGAACGACTAAAGAGTGGATTATCTGCGTTGGCACCATTAGAACATCTGCGTAGTCCACATGTTTCCATCCGTTGCAGAAATATGGATGCGCCTGCGCGAATCTCCTGCGCAACCTCATCTGGATTATTTTGATCTGCCCAAAGAATCGCTGTGTCTACGTCAGAAATTGGTAGAGGTTCGGCTCGTGCCATCGAACCTAAAATCAGCCAAGAATGGTCAACTGGCGACAAAACATCATTTGATAGGTCGATCAGCCTAGTTAAGATTGATGTCACAATCGCAGATAAAAGTGCGCCTTCGTGCAAACCTGGAATTCCACTATCGTGCAGTTCAATCAGAGTTGGATAAAGCATCTTCGATGCGTTTGAAAGTTCTTCTATCGAATTTGATGATTCAATCGCCGCTCTGATGAGCAATGGGTTGCGTAATTCCACAGAGGCCAAATCCATTGCCCTGACAATTCCAAGCGGTTTTTCATCTTCGTCAATGACAACGAGATGATGAACTCCGGACTCAACCATATGAAGAAACGCTGCCGCGAGTGTCAAGGATTGTGGAACAGAAATAACTGGAGTGCTCATAAGGGTTCGAATGGGCGCATCGATTCCGACGGCACCGGTACCTATCCTGCTTCTAAAATCACGATCGGTAACGATTCCTAATGTGCCGCCGTCTCGGATTAAAGCGCAGGATTGTTCCGAATTGCTCATCAATTCGGCAGTTTCGCGAATTGAGTCAGCACCTGTGGCCCAAACAATATTTCGCATAAAGCGAGTAACGCTTGACTGTGCATCAGACATCACGGCGCTGGCAGTCAACCGCCTTCGAGTTACGAGAGTTCCAAAGTGATTGAAGTTAAGAACCGATGCATCGCTGACGAGAGTTCGAGGATCGGGCAATCGATAGCAAAGAGTGTCCTCAGCCGCGCGCACTGAGAATTGTGGCGGTAATCCTGTCAGTACTGAGATATGCCCAAACGCATCTCCTTGACCAAGCAAATCAACCACATTGCCTCTATCAAGTACTTCGACAGATCCGGTGCGAACAATATAAAGGTGATCCAGGGCGGGTTCGCCAGCAGAGATGATCACAGTTGAATCGCCAAAATATTCAACTTCGATTTTTCCAGCTATTCGTTCCAGATCTTCATTAGATAAGGCATTGAAAGGCGGCTGCTTAGCTAGAAAATCCGTGAACTCTTGCATATGTATCTCTTCTCTCGATCTTTTCTAGAGCAAGAAACATGAGTGCGCCCGGAGGGACTCGAACCCCCAACCTTCTGATCCGAAGTCAGAAGCTCTATCCGTTGAGCTACGAGCGCAAAATTACTTCTTAAAGCAATTCTTACGGTGAACAATCGCACGAAGCGGGCAATTTTTCAATTTTGCTTATTTGGCTAATTGATTCGCGATATTTGCCGCTTGAGAGCGAATTTCTGGAATCGCAGTGGTCTCAAACAACTCCCCCAAAAGTATTGGACCAATTCCATACAAAGCGTCGTGAATTTGCCCGGTGCCACTTTTTAGTCTTAGTGTTTCAAAATCGCAGCCCACTCCGACATCTAAGGGTCCAGGTGTGAGTAACCCGATCAAAATCAAATCCTTCAGAAGTCGATTGGTGACTGCCATTCTATTTCCCGTGCAATTTAATATGGCATCGACATAAAGAATTTCACCTCGGGTCAGAGTCAATTTGATCGAATCTTCCAGTAAATCGAAATCTTCGATTCGACCTTTAATTACGTGGAGTCGCTTCTCGTTCAGCGCCTCTACTAACTTTGAATAAATTTCAGGGGCTACTCGATGGCGATGATATTTCCACCAAGACAAATAGATTTCCAAAAAGTCCGACTTCTCTGAATCTGCTAATTCGTGCCAGATGAGTGGAAACCGAGATCGAAGAGAATCCTGGGCTTCTCGCCAATTCTCTTGATGTGAGTTTACGAAATCAACGATTGAACGCGCTGTTGGAAATTCAAGATCATCTGATCTAATTTCCGCGTTTGGTTTAGCGTGAGAGAAGGGAAGAAGCCCATCACGGGAGATGGCCACTATTTCAATCTCTGAGTTTGCGGTCAACATGGAGAGAGCTTGATCTACAAAAGTTAGTCCGGTTCCCAAGATGGCGACTTTCTTAAAAACTGTTGGAACAGAGGTTGCCCAAACATCATCAATTACTCTTGGGTTGCCAGCCAAGACATTAAATATCGAGTGAGAATTTACTTCGCTCAACCCGGTTGCAAAAATGATGGCTGAATATTCCTCGGTTGAAGAGTCGGCAAAACTCACGTTCCAACCAGTTTCGGTTTGACTGAGGGATGTAACCAAAGACTGTATGTGGGTAAAGATTTTCTCTTCTCGTGCCAACATTATTGATTCGTTAAGCGTCTCTTCTAGATACTCACCAAAAAGCGCTCGTGGGACAAATTGGTCGGCTTTAGCGTCCGCCCATTCCATAAAATGGTTCGGATCGGCTTCAACCGCGGACATTCTCGAAGCAGGAACGTTGAGGAGATGGGCAAAATCCGTTGTTGAGTAGGCAACTCCTAAACCAAGTTGGTCATTGGGTTCAGCAAGGTCGATGTCTAGCAAGGCCCTTGACCTAAGAATCTGGATGGCAGAGATAACTCCAGATGCACCGCCGCCCACAATTAAAACCTGCTTTGAATTTAGGGCCATGAACTTAGTTAATCACCTTATATTCGAAAAGGAGAGGGAGTTGCTGCAGTCTTTGGAACCCGCATCTTCGCAATCACGCTTCCTGGTGAGGGGTGACAATATTGTGCAATCCCCAAATCGCCAGCAACAGAAAGGAAAATGAAGGCATCTTCTATCGTGAAACCCCACTCATTAACGAGAAGTTTCGCTGCCTCTTCACAAGCATTCTTTAACGCTTGATCGATGTTGTCGGCAGTTGTGCCATGCGTGATCCAAGAATCGGCAGTTTCGGTGATTGGCCAACCACCTTGCTTTCCTTTAATCAGGTCTACTTTGATAATCGCCGTTCCGCCAATTTCCACGCCGGTGCCCGATATTTCGCCATCTCCCATAGATGCATGCATATCGCCGATTGCTAATTTTCCGCCTGGTTGAAAAACGGGAAGATGAATGGTGGCCCCAATTCCGTTGAGTTGATCATCCATATTTCCCCCGTGGCGATCGGCCAAGAAAGTCGCATACTCGCCTTCGGCTGGCGCCACACCAATAACTCCAAACATGGGACGAACTGGCCACGAGACACGCTCGTTCATGTGAATGATGCCATTCTCCACTTTGAAAATCCGAGTTACTGGAGATTTCACTTGGTCTATGAGTTGACCCCATTCGGGAATCACCATGCCAGCGCCTTGAGGTCCGGGCTTAATATCAATCAGGGTCACAGAGAGGCTATCTCCTGGCTCTGCTCCGTTGACATAAATGGGACCAGTAGCGCTATTTACTCGAGAGGTATCTAATTTTTCTAGGTTATCGCTCTCCGATTGAACTTGGCCGGTAAAGCAATCCCACGTTTCAATCTCTAAAACAGTTCCGGGATCAACTGATACGACACAATCCATATCGGCCGCATAGGACCATACATGTTGATCTTTTCCAATTCGAACTGTTGGAGTTTGCATGTCACTCTTCCCTTATTGTGATTTAGCTAGATTGTCGGTTGCCTCGAGGAACTTAATCTTAGGTTGTGCTTTTGCCCGCTGCTACCTTTGCAAGAGAACTGATAAATATTCCGATTGGAATCGTGAATAGGATGGCAAGAATTGCCAAAGACTGGCTTGGGCCAGAGAAATCCTTCACGGCAAAAAGCATCGAGACTGATAGCCCGAGCGTCGCAAGTGTTCCTACTAAAAGTAGGTCACGAAGATTAAAGGGTAAATCGACGCGAAGAATGCGCTTGGCTATCAAAGTTCCGAAGAAAATTCCAAGTGGCTTTCCAATTAATCTTGCGAGAACCAAGGAAACCAAAAGCCCCGAGGTGAGCAACCGCAAGTGGAAATGAAAATTTCTATCTAACGAAATAAAAATAAACAATGGAACAACAACAAAGGCCGAAAAGGGTTCCATCGTTTTTCTCAAGAGAGAACCAACTTGCTCTTGGTTACCTTTTATACTTCCAGCCAAGACTCCAAAAAGTACACCGATCAAGGATGCCTGAAAGCCAGCTCGATGACCGAAGTAGAGCGCGGCCACGAAGAGTGCTATGCCAACCAGAAAATTTGGTCGATAACGCAAAAGTAGAAGAAATAGTCCAAGAACAAGGAAGAAATAGATCAAATGTGGATAGCTAATTTTTTGGTGATACAACAACGAAAGAACTATCACCGAACCAATATCATCGAAGGTCGCAAGTGCGAGCACAAATCCGCGAATACTTTTCTTTCTAAATGTTGAGAGCAAAACAAGTACTAAAGGTAGGTCGGTTGCCATGGTGATTCCCCAACCTTTGTGGGAAATTCCAGCGATGTAGGTAGCGGCTAAAAATAATGCAGCCGGTGTCACCATTCCGGATAGCGCCGAAAACATCGATATCGATAGCAGCTTTCGATCCAATAGAACCCCGCTTGTCAGTTCCCACCTGAGCTCTAGACCAATATTGAGAAAGAAAAAACCGATGAGGTAATCCGTTACCAAACTTATTAAGTGGTACTTCGAAAGATAATCATTTTTTACGATACTGCCTAAGAAAATGGCAATCAGTACCGTGGGTATCAAGATGACCGCGGAAAGAATTGTTAAGTCGTAACCCTTTCGTGAAGCACTCATTTGAGATTCTTCGGAAACCAAGGAATAACCGCAGAAGTTCGTCGTTGATATTGCGCATACTCCGGATACTTACTCAGCGATATTTGTTCGGTCAAACGAGTAGAGCCGACAAATAGAATTGTTAGCAGTACTGGGCCGATTATGGTCCAAGTGAAAATTCGGTTCGCGGAGAAGAGTGCAGCTGCGGTAACTACATTTGCTAGCGGGCTCATATGTGAAAGAGTACTAAATCTCTCGTTTGTCCAGTTCGGCTAACCCTTCGCGACAATATTTATTATCTCTTCATCTCTTGAAAGTCGAACGAGTTGTTCTTCGACCAATCTCTTCCCACGTCCCAGGAAGGCATTCGAATCGCCACCGACATGAGGAACGATGATGCAATTTTTCGCCTCCCAAAGCGGATGGCCCTCAGGGAGTGGTTCCGGATCAGTCACATCCAACCCAGCCCAAAGTCGTCCCGAATTTAATTCGGCCAGAAGTGCCTGCGTATCAACAACTCCACCGCGAGCCACATTGATGAGAGCTGAACCTGACTTCATCAGAGAGAGGCGTTCGGCGTTAAACATCTTTCGGCTCTCATCTGTTAGCGGCAAAGTGAGTATGACTACATCATATTTATGGAGGTTTTCATCCAGTTGGTCGATTTTCATTGAGTCGTGGTTTCTAGAACGGGAATACGAGTCAATCGAAACCTCGAATCCTGATAGTCCTTGCGCTACCCGCTGGCCAATTGATCCGTATCCAATAATGGCAATTTTCGAATCAGTTAAAGATGCGTACCGTCTATGTTCCCACTTGCCTTGTACCTGAGCTCGAGCAAAATCAGAGAAACCACGACGAACCGCGATCGCAAGTCCTATAGCCAGTTCGGAAGTTGAGGCATCGTGTACTCCCCGGGCATTACAGAGAACCACTCCTTCTCTGACATATTCAATGGCATCGTCGTACCCCGCATTAGGTACTTGAAGAATCTTCAAATTTGGCATCCGTTTGCTTGGCTCTAGACCGGCACGACCACTCATATAAAAAGGCGTGAAAAATGTGATATCCGAGAGATCTGACGAGTCCAGTGGGCGTGACTGTGGGTTGAGCGCCACAAAGCCTTCGGGAACAACCAAATCTTCCCACTGTGTCCAGACGACATGTTTACTCATATGGCCAAGATTAGTGGTTGGCGTTTAGCTGGATACTGAATTTCACA
This sequence comes from uncultured Actinomycetes bacterium, assembly GCA_903846075.1. Taxonomy (GTDB): domain Bacteria; phylum Actinomycetota; class Actinomycetes; order Nanopelagicales; family Nanopelagicaceae; genus CAIMZW01. The sequence goes on along the minus strand of CAIMZW010000025.1, from coordinate 17,121 downwards.
TCTACCTCTTAGGCAGTCTCTTCAACAAACTGCCAGTCGGCAACATAGTGCTTCAGTGGCGCCCAACGTAAGGTTCCTGTTCCCACAGCCATCAACTCGGTCAAACTGACGGCTAGTTTCTGTCCGCTGTGCAGTAGGACTTTGGTTCGGCCATCATCAAATGCAACAGGTCGGATCAAGGTTGCGTTCCCATCGAGAATGCCAAAATCATGGATGTCGATGATGCTAGAGCCACTCAGCTGGTGAAAGTTAAAGTAGAAGGTACCGGAAAGTACTTCCGCACTCGTGTTTGGCGGAATTTTCGGACCTACCAGTAAGACACTTAATTTTCCCTCTGGCAAGACGACATTGATGGCATCGCCCGGGATGACTAAAAGAGGTCGCTTCGCGGTCGCGGTAAGAATTCTATGTACTGATGTTGGGTTTGGTTTTGGAGATGGAGCAATAGCGCTGCCCGAGAAATTAATCCCGAACAACGCCACTGCTACTACTACAACTGCAGATTTCATTGATTTATTGATTGTTGAAAACATCTTTTCCAAATGCTTTCAAACCAGTCTGTGCAGCGAAGCCAAGGTGGCCTTTACCGTCTAGGCCAGGTGATGCCTTTGCAACACTGAACAGATCTTCTAGAGATCGCAAGAAGCTGTAGTGGTTGTAGAAGGTTCCGTCTGTGGTGCCCGGCTTGTTGAATTTAGAGATCAGAACCATTCCAACATTTCCGCCACCTAGCGTTGCGTGAGCGGCATCAAACATCGGATCTGTTGCCGCAGTTCGCGCGCCAAGAACGACGCTCGTAACCGGACCCGTTGGGGCGGCAGGCTTTCCATCGACGTACAACTGGAAGGATCCAGTGACCACGCAGTTGCCTGGGCACTTTGAAGGAACTGCCTTAGAGAGCGAAGCCCAGCTGGGTAGGTCGTAAACAGCGCCAACCGTGGCTCCGAGAGGAATGTTATCTCCGCTAACAGTTCTTCCAACGTCGTATGCCTGAACTGCGTTATCAGATATGTATGAGGAACTACCGTCGGATGAAACATTGTCTGTTCTCGCCGCTGGAATTGCTGAAGCACCGCCCATGACGATTCCAGGCAATGTGGAATCACGATCGACGAAGGCGTTAAAACCTGGTCCCGGATAAAGCTGATTACCGGCAGCATCGGTCTTGACAATGGCGTTTGGACCCGTTGGTTCAGTCGCGACATTAACACCATTGATATTTTGACCGGCTGAGTCAGCTGCTAACGAGGCTGCGACAGTGACAGGAGTGGAAGCATTCTGGAACGAGTTTCCGGTAAAGGTATAGGCAGGGAAACCTTCGTCGAAGGAGACGATGATCATTCCGTTATCCTTGAACGCAGCCGAAGCCTGGATTTCTGGGATCACGTGCTCCAAGAATAGGTCTGCTGCATAAAGGCCGCCGGTGTAATTAACTGGTGGCTTTGGGGTGTTTGGATCCACCCAGCCACCTGACAAGTTATTTCCGTAGCAAACTGCATCGTGAGCATCTGAACAGTTATTCGGTGAGATCCAAGAGAAGGCAGGGGTTGTAGCTTCGCTTTGAAGGTCAGCATATAGACCATTTTGTGCATCAAAGAGGCTGGCTGAGTGCTTTGGATCGCACATTGTTGAAGCGTTATCGATAATTGAGTGGAACCAAGGCAATGGGAAGTGCTTAGCAACGTACTGGTCAGTTGCATTTGCTCCGCCTGGATTAGCCACGGGTGAATTCGTTGGATCAGTTCCCGGAGCACCGCAAGAAGTTACTGAGTGCGCAGCACCCGAAGCATCTGCATATCCGAGATCCTGGCCGTATGCCTTCCAACTTACATTTGCAGAACTAAGTTGGTTAAAGATCGTCGATACCGTACTTGGGTAAACCGAACCTTGCAAAGTGTACGGATTTCCAGCGGCCTTAAACTGACCATTATTTGGATCCGACTTATCGGTGATAACTGCTCCAGCAGCATCTTTGTAAGTAGGGCTATCGATTTGATGGTCATAAAGAGGAGCTTGACCGGAAACAAGAGCGGTGTAGTTATCTTGACTGAAGTGGCCAGTTCCGTAGTAATTGGTCAACAAAGTACCTTGTGATGGCAAGGTCTTCCACAAGTAAGTGTTGTTGTTCAATCCAGTGAACGTTGCATCGTAAGACTTGTTCTCAAGAATTATGTACCAAATATGTTTCACCTTAGGTAGTTCAGAAGTTGCGGTCGTTGTTTTTTTGGTAGCTGCGGTTGCAACTGGAGCAACTGCGGTAATTCCGACGGCGAGTGAGCCAAGAAGAATTACAGAAAGGGCGACCCGTGTGGCGCGAAGGCGACGGGTAAGCAGATAGCGGAAAGAGTTCATGATGGTGGTCATGGACAAACTCAACTGCTTAGTCGTGGAATTCAACCGACCACAAGATGAACCGCAAGCGAAGGATAGGCAAAGAGCTAGTCGACAAGTTGCTTCTAAAGGAAAAAAAGTTCGTCGTTAAAGCAGAGAATTAACCAGCGGGATAACTTCGGTTCCGTAAAGTTCAATAGATTTCATGAGCAAACTATGAGGTGTTGTCCCTGAGGCATATTTAAGATCAAACCTCTGCGCCCCAACTGCCTTAATTGCCCGAGCAATTTTCGCAGCAACGGTTTCAGGACTGCCAACATAGAGTGAACCGTGACGGATTTCGTTGATGAACTGTTCGGGAGTGATTTGCCCCCAACCACGCTCTCTTCCAATCCGCGCGTGCATCGCCGCATAATGTGGCCAGTAACCTTCGATTGCTTCATCATCCGTGGCAGCAATATGGCCAGGGGAGTGAATGGAAATTGGCAAGGGTTCTCGACCGAATTCTTTGAGCGAATCCCGGTATAGCTGAGCGAAAGGCGCAAAGCGCTCGGGTGCCCCGCCAATAATTGCCAATGCCAATTGGGCGCCAAGTCGTGCGGCTCTGACAACCGACTCTGGCGTTCCACCGACCCCCACACGTAACGGAATATGGCCACTTTCTGTCTTTGGGTAGACCTGTTGATTTGTGAGACCAGCCCGTGTCGTTCCGTTCCAAGTAACTGCACTTTCACCTAGCAAGGCAACTAATAGTTCGAGCTTCTCCTCAAATAAAATTTCATACTTTCCGAGGTCATAACCAAAGAGTGGAAATGACTCGATAAATGAGCCTCTTCCGGCGGTGATCTCCGCCCGGCCATTACTTAATGCGTCAACCGTTGCGAACCGTTGAAATACTCGGACTGGATCATCACTCGACAAGACCGTGACTCCAGTTCCGAGAATTATCTTTTTAGTCACGGTGGCGATGCCGGCTAGAACCGTATCTGGTGCACTTACCGCAAAATCTGCCCGATGATGTTCACCGACGTTAAATCCATAAATTCCGAGCTCATCGGCTAACTTTGCCTGCGCAACCACATTGCGTATTACCTGTGCCGCTGATATCGAAGTTCCGTCATCATTTACGGTGACATCGCCAAATGTATCCAAACCGAATTTCACTTCATCGTTCATACAACAAGGATAATGCAGTTAACTCTTAGACGTAGATGCCCTCATGAACTACAAGAACTGGGCACTTTGCCTTCGCGCAACAGGCATCGCTAACAGATCCGAGAATCAAGTCCACCAGAGAGCCATGACCACGAGAACCGAGAACTAACATTTGCGCACCTTTGCTTGCCTCTAAGAGTACCTCGGTTGGATTTCCTTCCGATGAAATAAGTTCTAGATCGAGAGGTCTAGAAGTTGCAAACACTTCTCCTGCGGTTGCTTCCAGTATCTTCTTGGCAATTTCTTCGGGATTGGTCATGTCTGTGAATCCACTAGAACCGAAACCTATCGAAATCATTTCGGCCGCAAAATTTATAGTGTTCCAAGCGCAGATAGCTTTTATTCTCAGATTGAGAGCGGATGCATTCTTGCCTGCCCAATGAAAGGCTGCCATTGACGAAGGTGAACCATCAACCCCAACGACCATAATTCCTTGACGAACAACCAATTCTTCGTGGGACATTTTCTTCAGCTCATTTCTTAAGATTGTTGTAATTCCTGAAGTTGCCATTTTCTAGCATGATCCAAAATCTGGTCATTAGTTAAATCGGCCAAATCGGCATCAAGCGCATCGACAAATCGTTGCGCAATTTCTGGATGTTTGCGCTCCACGTACTGGCAAAATTTCAGCATTGCACTTGCTTTGCCTTTGCCGTGTCCAAAGAGCAAAATTTCGTGTGACTCTTTTATGGACTCAATTATCTCCTCATAAAAATCTGGATCGTCGTACATATCTTCACGTCCAGATGAATGCCCTTCGTGACGGCGATGGCGAGATAAATGCAACTCACTTATATGCACATGTTGAGGTTGGGTATGAGGAAGCATGCCGTGGGTCCAAATTCTTGCATCGGCCAAACTAAGTGCCACTACTGCAAGACGTTCAGTCATTTCTGTCATCGCACACCTCTTTCGTCGATCTTTATTCCTCTCTTCTTTCTACGCTTACAGCCGGGTCCAGTCAATGAAATATCGCGTCTCTTTTCTCTCACGAGCGTAAAAAAATGAAGGTTAGAGTGCTATCCCCGCTTGTTAGGCTTTATCCGTGCGAATCGTGACTCTTCTAACCTCCCTAGATCTTCTGGCGACTTTCGCCTTTGCGCTAGTAGGAGCCCGAGTGGCCGCCTCCAAAGGGTTGGACTATGGCGGGATCTCTCTTGTCGCGGCCGTCTCCTCTCTGGCAGGCGGAACATTCCGAAATATATTTGTGGGAAAGCAACCGCCTTGGATTTATCACCCGTGGCTTTTTGCCTCCATCGCTCTTGCGGTTGTCATCACAATTCTTTCTCATAATGCAAAGCCAATCGGACGTTTCGTATTAAGCCTCGATACCTTTGGTCTTGCGGTGGCAACGGTTGCGAGCGCCAACTTTGCAATCAGCAATGGAATTGGCTTCGTTGGCTCGGTCGCACTCGGGCTCATTGGCGGCGTAACCGGCGGGTTACTGCGCGACCTCTTCTGCCAGGTTGAACCGGTTTTGTTACATCGCGAAACTATCGGAACTTCCTCAATTGTGGGTGCCATTTTTTATGTTTCACTCGAGCGAGCATCAGTTCTCGAATCTGTAAATGCGCTCATCAGCGGTTTTGTCGTCGTCATTGTTCGCGAACTATCCATAAAGTTCGATATTCATCTACCTCGATTGAGATAAGCCTCCTGAAGTACCATTAAGTATGGTCCGCAAAGGAATTCATCCCACGAAGCAAGTATTGATAGATGTGGTCGTGAATTTACTTGACAGTAAATCCCCTTCAGAGATTAACAGCGAAGAAATTCTCGATGCTGCTCTCATCTCTAAAGGTTCTCTTTATCACCACTTTCAAGACCTTCCGGAATTAATCGAGACGGCGCTTATCTTTCGATTCTCAAAGTATGTTAATGAAACGATTGATTCGCTTGAGGAGATTCTTGCTAGTTCGAATGATAAGAAAGAAGCTCTTGACCATTTCTTGCAAGCAGCCAATAAGAGACAGATTGAAGATAGTCGCGCCATCAGAATCGAGCGAATCCACTCTTTAAGTATGGCTTTTAATGACGAACGGTTATATAAGGCCTTGGCTGCAGAACAAGATCGGCTAACTGAAGAGTGGGAGCGGCTCTATTTGCGAGCAAAAGATTTGGGTTGGGCCAAACCCGATCTCGATTCGCGATCTCTCGGCGTCTTTATGCAGTCTCACGTGATCGGACAGATAGTTAACGATATGTCAGCCAAGCCTATGGACCAGAGAGAATGGACCAAATTAATTACCTATCTTTTCTCGGTTACTTTCTTCGGTTCTGATAGTTAGCCTCGCAAAAGTTCATACAGGTAGGTAGTTTCGTACTCCTCTTGTTGGTAAGCGGAATGTCCGCCACGCAAACCAAAGAGTCGACCTTTCCAAAGCAAATACCCAACGGCGGCAAGGTTTACCAACAAAGCTATAGCCTTGAGGATTGTCACCCGATGCGAGAGTTCGTAGATTTCTAATGGAACAAAAGCAGAAGTAGCTATGACTGTTAAATATTCTGCCCAACGCTGTAACCGCCAAAGACCGACACCTTCAAAGAGTTGAACAATTCCATAAACGGCGAGCGCGAGTGCAATCCACCGGTATGAAGTTGGGGTTCTGTGAAGTATTGATTGCAGATCCTTGAGAAATTTTGAGGCAGTCTCACTAAAACCCAATTGGGTAACGAGAGGTTTTGATGCATCTGAAAGTTTGCCGATATAGGCAATAACAGGATTGCTATTCACGCTTAACTTAAGAGTTAATCCGGAAAGTGAGATGAGAAGTATGGCCCTTATGAATCTTTCGGCGGCAAGTATTCGCAATAAAGATGCTCGCCTCCCGTGCGTTCCTCGCAAAACGATTGGGATAGTGGAAATAGGTTGCGGGTTTACATCGGATTTCTCTACTAAATCAGCACATCTCAAGCACTTGACCGTGTTGGGGTAGGGCGCGAGGATCGCTCTTATTGATTCATCGTCAGAAGGAAGATAGAGCGCATGTCCGACTCGAGAACAAATACGAAGTTCCTGATTGTGCTTCACAAATTAAACAATAAAGTCTGATAACTGAATTTTGCCCATTTTTCGTAGAATTCCCCAGTTTTGTTGAGCCTTATCTGGATCTGGGTTGCCTAAATATTGACCCATCTGAATCGGGGTGACCTGCCAAGCCACTCCCCACTTATCTTTACACCAACCGCAATTTCCAGCCTTGCCTTCTCTGGTCAAACCTTCCCAAATTCGGTCGGTTTCTGCTTGACCATCAACTTGCAAAGAGAGTGAAATCGAATCGTTAAAGATCTCCCCACCAGGGATCGACATTCCAATTAACTCATGGCCAAAGATGGTGAATGAAGCAGTGAACAACTTACCGTTCATGGAGTTTTCATCTCGAACTTGAACATCACCGAAAAGCTCTTTATAAAATGCTAAGGCTCCGTCGAGATCATCTTGGTACCAAAGAAAAGTTTTTAGCGCACTTTTTTCGCTCATGGAGCAAGAATAGGGCTATTTACCTTTGCTTATTCGAAAAATGTGAATGGGTCTTCCAGTCGCACCGTATTGCAAGGTCAATTCCAGCTGTCCGTTTTCTACCATTTGGGAGAGATACCGTTGCGCGGTAGCTCGGCTCAATCCCAATTGATCAGAGACATCGTTGGCTGAGACTGAACTACCTTTTGCTTCGATAAATTTTAAAATTGAATTCGTAGTTGGGTTCTTTGGCTCCTCCTTATGCGCTCGCACGATTCGAGGTCCTCGCATTAGAGCCGACAAACGGTCGACTTCATCTTGCGAAATCTCAAGCCCTTCTTCAAGTCGTTCTTTGGCGGCACGGTAGGCGATAAGTCGTTCGGCCAACTGTCGCTGATTAAAAGGTTTCATAATGTATTGAGCAGCCCCAAGTTGTAGGGCTTCTTTCACACTGGCGACATCCCTTGCAGCGGAAATAATGAATACGTCAGTCTTTGACCCACGCGGCAATTGTTGCAATCGAGCAAAGAGATTTAGTCCGTGTTCGTCAGGGAGATAGAGATCAAGAAGGACTAAATCCGGCTTTTGTTGCAAAATAACGTCATAAGCCTGAGCCCCAGTATTTGCCTTCCCGACAACTCTAAATCCTGGAATATTAGAGACGTAGGCGCAATGTATTTCGGCGACTCTAAAATCATCTTCGACAATTACGGTATTAATCAATCCGATTTACCTCCGACCATTTCGAAAGCTACGACCGGAAGTTCAACCAAAAACGTTGCACCACTTTCATTAGATGCGATGATGGTTCCCGAATGTTGTCTGATCAGTCTTTGAACGATCGCTAAGCCAAGACCGCGATGGCCAGCACCGCGTGAGTTCTTAGTTGTAAAACCATCTTCAAAGACGATTGCGGCATTGTCTTCGGGCAGACCAGGGCCGCTGTCATGGACCCGTATCGATTTATGGCTCTCGTCGCCTTTCTTGAACACAACTGTCACCTCACCCCGTGGTGAACCTGATGCTGCATCAATAGCGTTATCAATAAGATTTCCAACAATTGTGACTAGAGCATTCGGGTCTATATTGAGGTCATCCAGTGATGTTGCCGCTGTTATTTCCAACTTGACCCCCTTTTCGCGTGCAATTGCAACTTTTGCAATCAAGAGGGCTGTAATCAAGGAGTTTCCTAGTTTGGAACTCAAATCCTCAGCCAAAGTGGTTTGTGCAAGAGCGATCTCACCCAAAAACTCTGAAGCCTCTTCATATTTCTTTAACTCTAATAATCCATTAATCGTATGAAGGCGATTAGCAAACTCATGTTGCTGTGATCGGAGAGCTTCGGTGAAATTTTGAACACTTTCCAGTTCGCGCAGGAGCTCAATGTGCTCAGTGCGATCTCTTAAAGTAACAACGGCACCAATGACTTTATTTTTTTCTGAGACCAATCGGCGATTGATGATGATTGAGAACTTGTCAGTTAAGACTCTAAGATCGTCATCACTCTCTACTTCACCAACTAACAATTGTCTAAGGCGACCAGGTAATACGACATCCACCACTTTTTTACCAATAACCGTAGGTTCCAACTCAAGTAATTTCAAAGCCTCGTCATTTATTAGCGTTATTTTATTTTCCGAATTGAGAGTCATCACCCCTTCCCGAATTGCGTGCAACATCGCTTCTCGCTCTTGAAATTGAGTGGTGACCTCCTCTAATTCCAAAGCAAGTTTGCGGTTCCGAGCGAATCGGACGAACAATTCAGAGAGCAGAAGACCAGCAAAAATGAATCCAACTCCAAAAAAGAGAAAACTCCTCAGCAGGTACTTACCTTCGTCATGCAATTTGCTTTGTAATATTCCCGCTGAAACTAAACCTGCAATCTTCCCTGCCGAGTCGTATATCGGAGACTTACCGTTGACCGATCTACCAAGGGTTCCGTTGTCAATAGTCGTGTAAGACTTACCGGTTAAAGCCAGGAGTTTCCCATCAAGTTTTTTTCCAATAAGCGCAGGGTTTGGGTGAGAAAACCTAATGCCGTGTACATCTGCAATCACGACATAGGAAGCATCCGTGTTTTTACGAAGAGTTTCTGCAATCACTCTTATTTGATGCTTGGGATCATGCGCTTCTAACATCGCTCCGAGACCTGGAATTGCAGAGGTTGCCTTCGCAATGGCTAAAGCTCGCATTTTATATTGATTGTCCTGGACAGTCCGCGCAGAGTTATAAGCAAAAATGGAGCCGAGCACCCCAGCAAGAGCCACAACAAAAATGCGATTGCTTGCTATTCGTATAATCAATCGCTGCCTGACCAAGTCACCCCTCCTCATTGAGGGGTTTATTCTCTATCTTCCCTTTCTCTTTGTCTGTAGGCGCGGATTGAGATTAATGAGCAAAACTCTGATTAATGAGTTAATTCGCATGTTTAAAGATTAAGCATCGCATTTAGGGATAGCGCATTTAGTCTCCATCCATGAATCGCGGCAGTGCAGTAAAGTTTGAAAAAGTCTCAAAACGCTTTCGGACTCCAAAGGGGACTTGGTATCAAGCTCTTGCAAATTTAGACTTCGAAGTTGAGGCGGGTCAGTTTGTTGCGCTCGTCGGACCTACAGGATGCGGGAAATCAACCGCCTTGACGCTCTTAGCTGGCCTAGAGCAACCAAGTATTGGGAGCGTAAGCGTCAATGGCAAGGAAGTTCAGGACATCGATACTTCCACTGGATTCGTATTTCAGCATGATGCAACATTTCCCTGGATGAACGTCTATAACAATATTGCAGCAGGACCTAAATTTCGAAAACTCAAAGAGCATGACGCACTCGTCAAGTCTTGGATTGCGAAGGTTGGGCTTACGGGATTTGAAAATAATTTTCCCCATCAACTTTCTGGAGGTATGAAGAAGAGAGTCGCATTGGCGCAAGCTCTCATCAACGAACCTTCCTTATTGCTCATGGATGAACCATTTAGCGCTCTCGATGTTCAAACTCGAAGCATTATGACTGACGAACTTGTTGCACTCTGGGAGTCAACCCGATCTACCGTTCTCTTCGTTACTCATGATTTGGAAGAAGCAATAGCCCTTGCAGATCGAGTGATAGTACTTACCGCTGGGCCGGCGCAAGTGAAAGCTGATTTCACTATTAGTCTGCCAAGGCCACGAAAGGCAAGAGATATTAGATTCACTGCCGAGTTTCTAGAGATTTACCATCAAATTTGGAATGTCCTAAAAGATGAAGTGGATATCGCTTATCAACGGCAATTAGTCGCTCCTTCGGGAAAGAAGTAGATATGGCTGAGAAATATCTTACGGATCGCGAAATTAAGCAAAAGAATCTCAAACATCGAGTCAAGGTGCATTCGCTTCAGTTGGGGTTGGCCTTTCTTTTGCTGGGTAGTTGGCAATACATGGCCGACCACAACATTCTTGATCCATTTTTCTATGGTCGCCCAACGGGGGTACTTCATCAATTGGATGTTTGGGTGCATAACGGAACTGCAATTGGATCGCTTTGGGTTAACGCGTGGGTGACTTTTTATGAAGCCACCTATGGGTTTATTGCTGGTGTGGTACTTGGCATAATTTTTGGCGTCTTTTTAGCCCGCAATAAAACTGCAGCTGAGATCTTCGCTCCTTATATTAAGGTCTCCAATTCAATCCCTCGGGTTGTACTCGGCTCCATTTTCGTTCTTTGGCTCGGACTTGGGTCAGTGTCAAAAGTAGCTCTTGCCTTTGTTTTAGTCTTCTTTCCCGTATTTTTCAACGCTTTTCAAGGCACCCGTGAAGCCGACAACAAGTTGATCTCAAATGCAAGGTTGCTTGGGGCTTCTAAGAAGGACGTTTTGCGAAGAGTGATCTTTCCTTCAGCGCTCTCTTGGATCACCGCAAGCATGCACGTCAGCTTCGGATTTGCTCTCATTGGTGCAATCGTCGGTGAATTTTTAGGAGCTCAACGCGGTCTTGGACTTCTCATCGCAACGGCGCAAGGAAATTTCAATCCAAACGGTGTTTATGCGGCAATGGTTCTGATTGCAATTATGGCGCTAACCGCCGAATTCCTTATTACAAAACTAGAGAATCGGTTGCTGAATTGGCGACCAACACAAGTTTCTGGATCAGATCTCTAACCATCCGGGAAAAGGAGAAAAATGAGAAAAATTAATCGGCGTCTTGCCTTCGTGAGTGCGATCGCAGTCAGCCTTACAATGTTGGTTGCTGCTCCAGCAAAAGCGGCTCTGCCAACTGTTCGTATCGAGGTCGGTGGGCTGTCCAAGCAGATTTATATTCACGCCATGCTTGCTCAACAACTCGGCTACTATAAAAAATATGGAATCAATGTCGTTCTTACCGATGAGGCTGCTGGTGCGAGTGCCGAAGATGACATGCTTACTGGTTCGGTTGACTTTGTTCTCGGTTTCTACGACCACAACATCGACCTTCGAATTAAGGGTAAGAACACCGTCAATGTAGCTACCTTGCTGCAGTCACCTGGTGAAGTTGAGTTGTGTCGGTCTGATCTTAAAGGGACGATCAATAGTCCGGCAGACTGGGCAAAGCAAAAAGGCGGAGTGAGTCTTGGCGTGACTGGTCTTGGATCTTCGACTAACTTCCTAACACTTTCATTGGGTGCCAAAGCGGGAGTTCCGCAATCCGCTATGCATTCCTATGTTGCCGGTGCCGGAACTACGTTCATCGCCGCAATGAAAAATAAGGCGATCGACTGTGGAATGACCACTGAACCTACTATCTCGCAGGTTCTGGACTCCGGGCTTGGCTATGTCCTCGTAGACATGCGTTACGGCTCACTGACAAAGGCGGCCCTAGGGGGTGCTTATCCTGCAACTTGCGTTTACGGACGTGAGGATTGGATTGCTTCCCACCCGGATCTAACCCAACGCGTCGTCGATGCGATGATGGATACAACCAAATTCATTGAATCTCACACAGCAGATCAAATTGCCGCCCAGATTCCTGCGGACTACTACGCAGGTACTGGACTTGCCTCATATGTAAAAGCTCTTAATAACGAGCTTGTCATGTACAACCCAACGGGGAAAATGCCATCACTTGGACCACGTTCTGTACTCACAATTGATGGTCGAGGAAAACTGGCATCAGGTGCCTGGACTGCAGCACAAATGAAAGCAGTCGATTTACATGCTACCTATACAGATCAATATGTCACCGCAGCGGTACGCGACATTGCCAAAGCGAACAAATTCCCTAACTACTTCTCAACCGGAGCTGGCTCCATAAAGGGTTAAGTTCATCACCTAAAATAACCCGCTTTTAAGTCACCGAGGGAGACTTGGAAGCGGGTTATTTAATCCGGAGCGGAAGTATTCAATTGTATTTTTCAAACCAATTTCTAGTGGAATTTTTGGAGTCCAAGAAAGTAAATCCTGGGCGCGGCGAATATCTGGCTCTCGAGTAATTGGGTCATCTTCAGGCAATTCACGATGAACGATCTGACTTCCAGAATTTGTATCCCGAATGATCTTCTCGGCCAATTGGTAAATCGTGAAAGGTTCGGGATTTCCAATATTGACCGGCACATTAATGTCCTTGGCAAAAAATAATTTAATTAAACCTTCGATTAAATCGTCTACATAACAAAAACTTCGAACTTGCGAACCATCGCCATAAATAGTAATTGGTTCATTCTCTAAAGCTTGGCAGATGAAGTTGCTGACAACTCGTCCATCGTTAGGTGACATTCTTGGTCCATAAGTATTGAAGATTCGTGCGATTCGAATATCTACTTGATACTTGCGGCGGTAATCCATAAATAGCGATTCGGCCGCCCTCTTCCCTTCGTCATAACAAGAACGAATTCCGATTGGATTTACATGACCCCAATACTCTTCCGACTGTGGGGAGACTTTCGGATCTCCGTAGACCTCAGAAGTGCTCGCTTGCAGAATCCTTGCATTATTGCGATGAGCCAAATCCAACATATTGATGGCTCCTAAAACACTCACCTTCGTAGTATTTACAGGATCTTGTTGATACCAAATAGGAGAAGCTGGACAGGCGAGATTAAATATACCTTCCACTTCTAGGTCGAATGGGGCAGTCACATCATGCTCGATCATATGAAAATTACTCTGGATTAAAAGGTGTTCAACATTGCTAGCATCGCCAGTCATAAAATTGTCTAGGCAAAATACCTGATGACCTTGAGCTAACAGGCGTTCCGATAGATGCGACCCAAGAAATCCTGCGCCACCGGTAACAAGAATTCTCACTTTAAGCTCCCCAATTTTGTTCCCAAAGTATTCTCTGGTTTTCATGAAAGAAATACATGTGATACCAATTCCCAATGGCATCTATAAATCCACCTCGATAGTTATCACGCGCTATTCGAAGCAGATATTCTCTTAATTCGTTATCCATATTCCAAGGCTTATGCGCACCGACAAAATGAAGAATTTTGGGCTGTAACGATCTCTCTGGCGAGAAGAAAGTATTACCAAATTCCTCAGTCCACGGATGAATCATGGCGTTGAAAGTTCGATCCAATGCTTTTTTATTGCCCACAGTTATCAAATTCAGGGCATCTTGATCTACCCAGTCGAAGGAATGATCTCCTCGAGTGAATTCCTCGAGTACTTGGGTCAATTTTTCCGTTAACCCGGATTCGTGCCATGCTTGTGAATTCACAATCATAAAACCACAATTGAAATAGAAATCCATTTCCGCTTCGGCATTCGCTTTATTTTCTGCCGGAGGAAAGCGAACATTATTTATTTTTGAGGTCATCGAATCAGGAACCGCAGCCACGGCATGATCTCGTGGAACCATCTGTGGTTGGAAGATCTCATCCCAACCGGGTAGCAATAAGATGTCAACATCGATGTAGATAAAATCTTCCGTTGAGGTGACAAAGTACTCGAGTCGAGCTTTTGCAGAATCGGCTGGAATGTGACCGTCTGGGTTGCCAATATTCTCCTCAAGGATCGGTGCCCAGGTACCTAAGGTTTCAAAGGAGATATCGAACTTTAATTTTTCGGCGTATTTCATGATGACAGCGATGGATTCGGGTGAGAGATTGCCCCGCCAAAGGCCAACCACAATTTCTACCTTAGTTTCAGGCTTCTTATTGCAGTAAGCGCTATAAAGGAAAGTTTTAAATGGGGCTAAGTAGTTGTCATCAAAAAATACCTTCAGTTTCATTTCTAGGCGTCCAAACCTTCCTATAATCATGAAACCGACGGAGCTGACGAGATTTGCAGACTCTATCATCGGCCGTAAACTACATTTGAGTTGAAAAATCGATTTTTGATTAGAATATTGACTTGACGAATTAATTTAGTGAACGAAGGTGGGATTAACGTGAAGTTGCACCTGCTGGGGTTGCCACACACCGTAACTACTTCCAAATATTCGAATTGCGCATATACCGGGAAGATTCAACGCTTCTCACCAATGGTTCGCTCGCGTGGCTTTGAAATCATCCACTATGGAATCGAGGGTGCCGAGAGCGGCGCTAACCTACAGGTAGATGTAATGACCTTGGAGGAGCAAGAGTCTTATATTGGAAAGTACGATCCTCGTGATTCAGATTTCATAGGCAGGCATGCAAATGCCCATTCACCACTCTATGCAAAGTTCAACGAAAATCTAACTGAACTTCTACCGCAATACGCCGAAAAAGGAGACATCATTCTCCTACCATTTGGTGAAGCTCATAATCCAGCACTCAATGTTGTCCAAGATTGTTTTTTTCTCGAGTCCGGGATTGGCTATAACCAACCTTTTGCAAGATTTCGAGTTTATGAATCAAATGCTTGGTTGCATCATATTTCAGGAAAAGAAATTGGATTCAATCAACAACATGTTGCGATGGGAAATGATTATCACTGGGTAATCCCGAATTATTACGACCTCACTGAATGGCCTGTCAAAGAAAAAGCAGGCGATTATGTGCTCTTTATGGGGCGCATGATGGAGACCAAAGGACTAAATGAACTAGCCGAAGTTGCCAAGGCAATGCCTGATGTTAAATTCATCCTCGCTGGAACTGGAGATCCAACTCCTTTCCTCAGATCGCCCAATATGGAATTCATCGGTCCTGTCATTGGCCTTGAACGTGGTGAACTTTTCAAAAACGCAATCACAACTATTTGCCCTTCGCGTTACATCGAGCCATTCTGCGGCGTCGCAGTTGAATCCATGCTTTGTGGAACCCCGGCTTTGGGATCTAGTTTTGGTGCATTTACCGAAACTATCCAACATGGCGAAACTGGATTTAGATGTCGCACCCTCGGCGACTGGGTGAGCGCGATTCGGATAACACAGGGGTGGGTTCGTGAGGATTGGACTCGAACCGCAAACTATGCTCGCGAGAAATACGACATGTACAAAATCGCTTATCAGTACGAAAAAACCTTCAATCAGATTGCCAACTTATCTGGACCAGGTTGGTTCTCCCTCGATAACTACTTACTCTAGATATTTCTCTTCATTTCATTCGCAATGTCTCGATCATTATTCTTGAAGGAATTCTCTAGATCTGAGATCACGTTTTTCTGGTCTTCAATTGAACGATTTTGGCTGAGTTTGTACTTTGCTTCAACCCTTTCAATATGCAAGATGACAGCCACGATCCCCTTCAGTTGAGCCTCAAAATAGGTTGGCGCGGACTGCGCCACTTTCCATGGAACTTCTCTAGATGACTCATGAGCATCCGTTAACTCGGTCACTATTTTTCTAAGGAGTTCAACATCCTCACTTACTTCAACTTTTCCCGTAAAGTGCACACTTTGATAATTCCAGGTTGGTACCACCCTGTGATCGGTCTTCTTAGCTTCATAATTGGAAGGGGATATGTAGGCCTGCGGCCCATGAACGATGGCCAGGCTTTTCCCATTCGATGAAATCGACTTCCACTGATTATTCCCTCTGGCCATATGCATGACTAAGGTTCCATAACTTTGGTTAGTAGTTCTCCACACGCACGGCATGAGAGTTGCTATAGGAGTTCCTATTTCATCAACGGTGACGAGATCAGCCGCCCCAACTTCTGTAACGAACCTGGAAATCTCTCCTAAGTCCGAAACTTCAAATTGCTTTGGCAGATACATTCAAAAAGTATCCCACGTAATAAATTTTGGTGAGGCTATCTAGCCTTTTAGAAAGTTGAAAAAACCTTTCTTGGGGGGAGTTGAATCCAAGTACTTACTTGGCTCTGCTAAGAATGAATCTTTACATCCCTGCATGCAGAAGTAGTAACTCTTTCCTTCGTATTCACCAACAGCCGGAGCTTGGTCGATTTTTACTTCCATCTTGCATACTGGGTCAATTGCAATACCGCTCATGCTTCTAGATTAACCTGATACCGCAATGTTCCGGATTCCATTTCATATGAGTTATACAACTTCCTGGCCATGGCGTTCGATCAATTCTTTGACCAGTTCTGTCCTTTAAGACTCAGAGTGACCATGAGAAAGTTGGCTCCAAACATCTCAAACGAGACACTTTTGTCACGAATATTTAGCACTTCGACTTTTGGTCTATACAAGCGCCTATTTTCACCGTACCCTTAAAACCCGTTAGTCAATTTTCACGCATCCTGTGGAGGTACATCGTGGCTCAACTCCTGGTTTCACAATTTATAAATGCCCCGGTCGACAAGATCTGGCCTTGGATCAGCGATCTCACTAAACATTCCGAATGGTCGCCAACCCCTCATTCCATTGAACTTACATCAGGGACGAATGGCGAGGTTGGTAGCACCTACACCTCTGTGGGATGGGTACCACCCCGAGATAAGAATCATCACAATGAAGTACGTATTGAACAAGTCATTCCAAATGTGAAGTTCGTGTTTACCGCTAAAGATGAAAATGGAACTTTTGTAAATACCTTCACTCTCGAGCCTGCAAGTGGCGGAACTTTGGTCACTTTTCAACATGATTTCCCCAAGATGGTGGGAATGGGTCGGGTCCTGCTTCCTCTCCTGCTTCCTATTGTTGGAAAGAAAGATGCGATGGTTCGATTAGGCAAACTCAAGGCGATAGCTGAAGGTAATTAACTAAATCTTTCAAGTGCTTTAGTGTCAGCTTGATTTAGTATGTCGTTATGTCAACGATTGCGTGGATTTTGGCAATTG
>CAIMZW010000024.1 GCA_903846075.1 uncultured Actinomycetes bacterium | reverse complement strand
TAACTCTTTAGTCGTGTGAATATCATTCATGCCAGCACCACCGGAAAGAACAACTTCTCCCAAATTGTCGAGATGAGTTCTACCCAGTTATCAGGATCCATATGGGTCTCGGGGAAATCATCAATCACTCTTCCGATGGTGTAAGCCTGGACAAATACTCCAACAGTTTGAGGATTTATCCTCTTTGTCGCCCAGCCACGATCTTGGGCAACTGCAAACAAACCGGCCAGGGAATCGGTTAACCGTTGTTGTTCAACAGCAAAAACCGCTCTCATCCGTTCGTTGTGGATCGCGGTTGCAATCGCTCGAACTCGGAAATATCTCAAGCGAGCTAACTCTGGCGCTTGACTACTGATGGTGACTTGCCGCAATCCGGCCAAAATATCCTCACGACTCTGTGCAGAGGCAACTAAGGCTTCCATTCGGTCAATGGCGAATTCAACATAGCGAGAGAAGAGAAAGACCTGGGCATATTCCATGAGCTCGGAAAAATCCGCAAAATGGTGATAGAGCGATCCTTTGGAAACTCCTGATATTTGCAAAACATCATCGCTGGTAACTTGCTCGGCGCCCCGAGTTTCCAGCAGAGAAATCGTAGTCTCAACCAATAAACGTTTGGTTGGGTGTAAACCCTGGAGCAATTGTTCGTCCCCTAACTTTGCTCTCTTGCGACATATGAGCCTTGCTCGCCGATTTGACTCCCCAGTCACGAGCTCCCTCTCAAGCGCTTGCTCTCAGAGAGGTGGTATACATACTAGCGAGGTTATTGCTAATTAAACGCAAGTTTTACTATCGACCAGTCAATTAATCGGACCAACCGTTCAAAATCACTTTCGTCAGCAGTTGATCAACGAGATGAATCCATTCGATGGGGTTGAGGCGGTGGGTTGAAAGCTCCCCAATGATTGCCCCGATTGTGTAAGCCTGAATGAAAACGGCCACCACCGCTGGATCAAGGTTTGGATTAACCCAACCTCGCGCCTTTACCGCTTCAAAAATCTCAATCAAACCTTGATTGAACTCTGATTGGGCCTGCCCAAGTAAGGCTTGCATTCGGGGTCTGGAAGTAGCCAGGGCGAGAGCCTCAATTCGGGCCCATCGTGCGGCGGCAATTTCGGCGCCGCTATTTCCATGGGTTATGAGACGAATCTGATTGAGGAATTCTTGTTTGGTGCTTGAAGTCGCAGCAGCATGGGAGAGCAGACCCAAAGCACGGGTGACCATTTCTCGAAATATCTCGACATAGGCATATTCGATGAGCTGAGGAAAATCTTCGAAGTGGTGATAAAGCGAACCTTTAGAAATCCCCGAGACTTCAAGAACAAGATCGCTATTTACATTCTGCAAACCACGTTCGCGAATCAATTTCATGGTTATCTCAATGAGAGCAGCTTTAGTTTCGTGTACGGTGCTCATGCGTTCTCATTTGAAAGTTCGGATGCTGGGAAAAACAAGGTTTCAAAAATTAAATCCACCATGCGAATCCACTGTTCCGGATCGATCTTCTCCGATGCGAAGTCATCAATCACTCGGCCAATCGTGTACGACTGTACAAAAACGCTAAATGCTCGTGGAGTCAAAGTTGGATTGCCCCAACCTCTTTCTTGCGATTCCCGAAAGAGATCCCCGATCGCTTCCGTGATCCGTTCCTGTTCCTGCGAAAGGATGTTTCGAGTACGTTCGCTGCGAAGAGAGTTGGAGATGGCCTGGATATGGACGTTGCGCATCCGGGTTAACTCCGGCGCTTGCGTTGCACGAGTTACTTGCTTTAATCCTTGAACTAAATCTTCACGAGATTTGGATATATGCAATATCTGATTGATATTGGTGACAGTACTATCTACATAAGTGGAGAAGAGAAAGACCTGAGCGAACTCTAAGAGGTCCGGAAAATCTTCGAAGTGGTGATACAAAGAACCCTTGGAAATCCCAGAACGTTCGAGAACTAGATCGCTGGTGATTTCATGAACTGGCATAGTTTCGAGCAACACAACAGCAGTCTCGACCAAGGTTCGCTTGGTTGGATGCAGCGCTGCCAACACTCTTTCGTCCCCCTATATGCCTGCTTTAACTATGTCCATCGAAGAGGCTCGTGACCGAGCCGTCTTCAAATACCTCTCGAATGGCGCGCGCCAAGAGTGGAGCAATAGATAAAACCGTCAGATTTTCGAATCTATTCTCTTCTGGAATTGGCAGAGTGTCTGTAACAACTACTTCGCTAACTCGAGAACTCTTCAAGCGTTCTACGGCTGGGCCAGAGAGCACGGCGTGCGTGGCGGCAACAATGACATCTTTTGCGCCTTCATCAAAGAGCGCGTCAACTGCCTTTGTGATGGTGCCCGCGGTGTCGATCATGTCATCGATGACTACGCAAGTTTGGCCCTGAACATCACCAACAACTCGACCGGTAACAGATTCGTTGGGAATCCGAGGATCGCGAGTCTTGTGAATAAATGCGATGGGAACGCCGCCGAGCATGTCAGACCAGCGCTCGGCAACCCGGACTCGACCAGAGTCTGGCGAAACAATTGTTAGGCGACTGCGATCAACTTTACTTCCGACGTAATTAGTTAATAGTGGCAGAGCGAAAAGGTGATCTACCGGTCCATCAAAGAATCCTTGAATTTGGGCGGTATGCAAATCAACGACCATAAGGCGATCAGCACCTGCAGTTTTAAAAAGGTCAGCCATCAGTCGAGCTGAGATTGGCTCGCGACCGCGATGCTTTTTATCTTGACGGGCGTAGCCGTAGAACGGTGCAACAACGGTGATGCGTTTAGCAGAGGCTCGCTTGAGGGCATCAACCATGATCAGTTGTTCCATGATCTGCTTGTTAACCGGAGCGGCATGGCTTTGGAGCACGAAGGCATCGCTGCCGCGAACGCTCTCTTCAAAACGAACGAAAATTTCACCATTGGCAAAGTCATAGGCAGAGGTCGGAGTAATGGGAATCCCGAGTTCAGCGGCTACATCTTCTGCGAGTTCTGGATATCCGCGGCCGGTAAAGAGTCGCAGTCGCTTCTCAGAAGTGAGTCGAAGTTCGGTCATTCAGATGCCCCGTTTCCTGGTGGTGTTACCGATGTTTCCTCATGCCTTGCCCCTGCTCGTTCTGCAGACTGCGCCGACTTACTCCCCGAACGCTTTCGCAGTACCCATCCTAAAATATTTCGCTGCTTTGCTCTAGCCACTGCCATCGATCCGGGCTCAACATTTTCGGTAATGACCGATCCTGCCGCAGTGTATGCCCCATCCCCTACGGTGACAGGTGCCACTAAAACATTGTCACTACCAATTCGGACGTCATCGCCGACAACCGTTTGATATTTATTGATTCCGTCATAATTCGCAAAAATCGTGGCGGCACCGATATTTGAACCTTTTCCGATTGTCGCATCGCCAACGTAAGAAAGGTGGGGAACTTTCGAACCCTCACCAACCGAGGAATTCTTTACCTCGACGTAAGCGCCAACTTTCGTTGAAGGACCAAGAACAGTTCCGGCTCGAAGAAATGAGAAGGGTCCAACGGTCGCATCTGCTCCAATTTTTGATCCGGTCACTTGCGACTCAATTACCCGTGCGCCTGATTCAACTTCAGTATCGACCAAAGTGGTCCGAGGTCCAATGACCGCACCAGATTTGATAACAGTCTTACCTGACAACGCTGTTCCCGGATAGATGACCACGTCACTCTGAATCACTACATCGACATCAATCCAAGTTGTAAAGGGATCGATGATCGTTACACCATTTTTCATATGAGAATCATTGATTCGATCTCGCAATATGGCGCCCGCCTCAGCCAGTTGCGAACGATCATTAATTCCAAGAGTTTCGGTGTAGTCGTTGGAAAGAATGACTGCGGCTTTACCGGCATTGCTCTTGATTAGAGCAATTACATCGGTCAAATACAGCTCGCCCTGAGAGTTGTTCGTTGACAGTTGTGCAATGGACTTTCGAAGCGCGGACAAATTAAAAAGATAAACCCCGGTATTCACTTCATCCAAAGAACGTTCCTCTTCAGTGGCATCACGTTCTTCAACAATCCGGTCGATATTTCCAAAGTCATCGCGAATTATTCGGCCATACCCAAATGGGTCGGGCAGCATTGCTGAAAGAACCGAGGCATCGTTTTCATCTTCAATATGAACCGATAAAAATTCTTTCAAAGTGTCAGAACTAATGAGCGGCGTATCCCCCGCCAAAATAAGAACCGTTCCTTCTGTTGAAATATCAGCAAGTGCCAACTGAACTGCATGTCCGGTGCCATTTCGCTCGGCTTGAAAAACTGGAATGGCTGCAGGTGCTATCTCCATGAGCGCCGATTCCACCGACTCGCGATGGGCTCCTACTACAACTCGTAATTGGTTGGCATCTAACTTCGAAACAGATCTGAGAACGTGTTCAAGGATGGGTTTTCCGGCAATCGGATGGAGAACTTTGCTGGTTGCAGATTTCATGCGAGTGCCTTCACCGGCGGCGAGGATGATCGCGACTTCAAGGCGGTCCAACTGGGCGGCTCCTATCAGAATGGTCGATAGTGGGCATAAAAAGTGCTCTTATGTGCCTAGCCTACTTTGCCTGCGCGAACCTTTTGGCTCCGCCACCT
>CAIMZW010000023.1 GCA_903846075.1 uncultured Actinomycetes bacterium | reverse complement strand
TTTTGTGATGGAGGTGAGCAGCCACGCTCTGGCTCAATCGCGGGTTCGAAGTGCTCATTTCACAGCCGCCGCATTCACCAATTTAACTCAAGATCATTTGGATTTTCATGGAACTATGGAGCAGTATTTTTTGGCCAAGGCCAAACTCTTTACTTCCGAATACGCGGACATTGGTTTCATCAATATTGATGGTGAATATGGCGAGCGTCTTGCGCATATGTGCGAGATTCCAACAGTCTTAATCTCCCGTTCGCAAAAGAAGGCAGATTGGCATTACACATCTATCACTCTAGTGGAACGCGGATATGAGGTGGCTATTCGAGGTAGTGGCGGAATTCTTATCGAGGGTTATTTACCTTTGATTGGAGAACACAATCTCGACAATGCAATTATGGCCATCGCCCTCGCCGTTCACACGGGTATCGATCCAATATCTATTTCGGCGAATCTGCGCAATGTCCACTCTGTTGCCGGTCGACTAGAGAGTATTTCCTTAGGGCAGGATTTCACTGCGTTAGTTGATTTTGCGCATTCTCCGGACGCCGTTACCCGAGTGCTTACTACCTTGCGAAGTGGGCTTGCGGGAAAACTTATTGCGGTCCTTGGCTGTGGCGGAGATCGTGATCGAACTAAGCGACCGCTCATGGGGCAGGCACTTCGTGAATTATCTGACGTTGCAATTTTCACAAGTGACAATCCTCGAAGCGAAGATCCGGAGTCAATTCTGCGGGAAATGATTGGAGATATTGAGTTAGGGGAGAGCGCCCTTGCTATTTCAGATCGAAGCCAGGCAATTGCTACCGCAGTCGCTTTGGCTGAAAAGGGAGATTCGGTTGTCATTCTTGGAAAAGGCCATGAAGCTGGTCAAGAAATTAATGGCGTTAAATATCCATTCGATGATCGACTAGAACTGTCACGCGCGATCGAGGCCAAATCATGATTGAACTAACAATCGCTCAGATTGCTGAAGTTGTTGAAGGGGAAATCTTCGACATCGACCCCACCCAGAAGGTGACTCAAATTCCAGTCATCGATTCTCGCCTCGTCGACTCGTCCACCTTCTTCGTCGCATTTAAAGGCGAAAACTTTGACGGCCATTCATTTGCGGCTCAGGCTGTGGCATCCGGAGCCCAATTTGTACTCGCATCTTCCAAAGTTGACGTGGCGTCAATAGTTGTCCCCGACACTGGAAAAGCGCTTGCTCGCTTGGCAGCATATGTTCGTAACGAGCTTTCCGATCTTGTCGTTATTGGGATTACTGGCTCACAAGGAAAAACCACGACCAAGGACCTCTTGCGTCACTTATTGGCCATCTCAGCACCGACCATTGCGCCGTTTGGAAATTTGAACAATGAACTTGGTGTGCCCCTGACTCTCTTACGGTGCGATCGCACGACCAAATATTGCATTGTCGAAATGGGCGCGCGACATGTAGGAGATATCTCAGAACTGGTAAAAATCGCCCATCCAAACATTGGTGTCGTTCTTAATGTGGGTCAAGCTCATATTGGCGAATTTGGATCGCGAGAATTAATCGCTAAAGCCAAGAGTGAATTAATCACCGGTTTGGCTGAGACTGGAGTAGCAGTTTTGGGAGATTATGACGAGTACACGCCAAAAATGGCTACCGGGCTCTCAATCCGCCAGGTGAAATTTGGCGAGAAATCTAGCTGTGACGTTCGTGCCGCGGATGTGGAATTTCGCGAGGGTCGAGCACATTTTGATCTTGTTACGCCATCCGGCAGGCAGGCGGTGGGACTACAGCTGCTGGGTCTTCACCAAATTCCCAATGCCTTAGCCGCCGCAGCCGTTGCTACAGTCTTGGAAATTCCTATCGAATCTATCGCTGCGGCGCTCTCCACGGCCGAGGCAAGCAGCAAATGGCGGATGGAGTTACATGAGGCTTCTGGTCTGCTCCTAATTAATGATGCCTATAACGCTAATCCAGAGAGCGTGGCTGCAGCCTTACGTACCTTGGTGCTACTTGCCCAAGAGCGCGGTGGCCGTTCCTGGGCTTTTTTAGGGAAGATGAACGAACTCGGCGAGTCCACGAGGCGAGAGCATCAACTGATTGGCAGACTCGTCTCTGACATTGGAGTTGATCATTTGGTGGCAGTTGGGACCGATCTTTTTGACCGACCTCTTAAGCGACCTCTTGACCAACCTTTTGACCAATCTTCAATTGTCGAATCTGAAGATGAAGAGATGAAGACGGGTGAGGCGACCAGCATGCATAGTTTCTCCACCATTGAAGAAGCAACAGATCTATCCCGACATTTCGCACCAGGAGATGTAGTTCTGGTCAAAGCATCCAGATCTGAGCACTTGGATGATTTAGCCAATTCGCTCTTGGCGACCTGGACGGAAGCAAACTTGTGAAAGAGATTCTATTCTCCGGTGCCATCTCAGCATTCCTAAGTATTTTTTTTACGCCGGTTTTCATTCGAATTTTAGCCAGACGTGGTTACGGTCAATTTATTCGAGACGATGGTCCAACCACTCACCACACCAAACGAGGCACGCCCACGATGGGCGGAGTGGTGCTCATTTTTTCCAGCATTCTTGCCTACTGCATAAGTCATTTAGTGACCCGCAGCCCTTTAAGTGCATCAGCGGTTCTCATATTTGGATTAGTAATTGGTCTTGGTCTCGTGGGATTAGCAGATGATTGGCTAAAGGTCTCTAAACAACGCTCACTAGGGCTCAATGCCAAGCAAAAATTGTTAGGGCAAGCGCTCGTGGCAGGAATATTTGCAATTGTTGGAATTCATTTTAAAGATGACGACGGATTAAGCCCGATTTCACTTCATTTATCAGGCGTCCGGGATACATCTTTGGTACTGGGGTCAATTCTTGTCGTAATTTGGATCATTTTCATGGTTCTGGGAACGAGTAATGGCGTCAATCTCACCGACGGTCTAGATGGATTGGCCACCGGCGCTTCCATCATGACATTTTTGGCTTTCGTACTTATTGGAGTATGGGAATTTGGTCAAAGTTGTGCCGTCACTCACGTCGCTAAATGTTATGCGGTTCGCGACCCATTAGATGTTGCGGTTGTGGCGGCTGCATTTGCCGGCGCATGTGCTGGTTTCCTTTGGTGGAATGCTTCGCCGGCCAAAATATTTATGGGAGATGTTGGTTCGCTCTCACTCGGAGGAGCAGTAGCTGCTTTTGCCATCACCCTGCGAACGGAACTACTTCTCATTGCATTAGGTGGACTGTTTGTCCTCATCACGCTCTCAGTCATTATTCAAACCGGCTACTTCAAACTTTCTGGTGGAAAACGCGTCTTTAAAATGGCTCCACTTCAACATCACTTTGAATTAGTTGGTTGGGGTGAAGTCACAATCGTGATTCGCTTCTGGATCTTGGCCGGATTAAGTGTCGCTACTGGACTTGGACTCTTCTATGCCCAGTGGGTGGTCTCTTAACATGTCTTTTCTCGCAGAACTTGCGAATAAGCGCATTGTCGTTCTTGGTGGTGGCGTTACCGGTTCTGCGCTCATTAAATTTTTGGTTGGAAAAGGAACCAGTGTCACGCTGGTGGATGAGAAGCCCAGCATGGTTCACGGTATTTCTGCTTTAACCAATTTGCCCGAAGCCCTTAATTTTGATTTGGCAATTGTTTCGCCCGGGTGGCGTAGAGATCACTCTTTTGTCTCTCAATTACGTAGCGCCCAGATTGAGATAGTTAGCGAACTAGATTTTGCGTGGTTGGTGAAAGAGGAAATCGCACCTGAACAAAAGT
>CAIMZW010000022.1 GCA_903846075.1 uncultured Actinomycetes bacterium | reverse complement strand
TGACGAATGGCGATCATGGCGTCAATAAAGCGGTCGAGTTCGCGAATATCTTCGGATTCTGTAGGTTCGATCATCATCGTGCCTGACACTGGGAAACTCATAGTTGGGGCGTGGAAGCCATAGTCCATAAGGCGCTTTGCTACATCATCAACGGTAATTCCGGAGTTTTTGGTGATCTCTCTCAGATCGATGATGCATTCGTGGGCGATATAGCCATTCTCCCCTTTGTATAAGACGGGGAAATGCGGGTCTAGCCGTTTTGCAATGTAATTGGCGGACAGGATCGCAACCTCAGTTGCCCTCTTTAGCCCGGCACCACCCATCATGCGGATATATGTCCACGAGATAGGAAGAATGCTGGCTGAACCAAAGGGCGCCGAACTTACTGGACCAGGTCCAGTAATTGGTCCAGCCGAAGGATCGAGCGGGTGATTTGGCAAGAATGGTGCAAGGTGGGAACGCGAAATAACAGGTCCGACTCCTGGTCCACCACCACCATGAGGAATGCAGAAGGTCTTGTGAAGATTTAGATGAGAGACATCTGCACCGAATTTGCCCGGCTGAGCCAAGCCAACCAGTGCATTGAGATTTGCTCCATCGACATAAACCTGTCCCCCGGCATCATGGACAAGACCACAGATTTCGGAAATGGCAGATTCAAAAACACCGTGAGTTGAAGGATAAGTCACCATCAGCGCCGCGATAGTTCCAGAATATTGTTCAATCTTCGCTTTCAAATCATCAACGCTGACATTTCCTTCCGAATCGCACGCAACAACGACAACTTTCATTCCTGCCATTACGGCACTGGCCGCGTTGGTGCCGTGAGCGCTTGAAGGGATGAGACAAATATTTCGAACGTTCTCTCCGCGATCATCCAAATAATTTCGAATTGCCAACAGACCTGCGAATTCGCCTTGGGACCCGGCATTTGGCTGCAACGAAACTGCATCGTAACCAGTGATAGAGATCAACCAAGACGAGAGTTCATCGATGACTTCGCGAATTCCAGCACTTTGATCGATCGGTGCAAATGGATGCAAGGTGGAAAACTCTGGCCACGTAATAGGAATCATTTCGGTTGTGGCATTGAGCTTCATCGTGCACGACCCCAAAGGAATCATGGAACGATCCAATGCCAAATCACGATCGGAGAGAGCACGCAAATAGCGCATCATTGATGTTTCGGAGTGAAAAGTGTTGAAGAGTGGGTGGTTCAGGAAATCTGAAGTCCGGGCTTGCTCTAGTGAATAGTTGGCGTCAACTTCCACGACCGCCGCGATATCAAACACCGATAGCAGACGTGAAAAAATCTCATCTGTGACAGTTTCGTCTAAAGAAATTCCCACTTTAGTTGGACTAATAATCCGAATATTAAAACCTAACTCAACTGCGCGAGATGCAAGAGAATGGGCGTTGACAACGTTAACGACCAAAGTGTCAAAGATTTCGCCTTCGACAACCTCGTGACCTTCACGCTTCAAACACTCGCGAAGTGACTCGGCATAACCATGAATTCGTTTAGCTATGGCCGCCAAACCTTGTGGACCGTGCCACATAGCGTAGAAGGCGGAGATAACTGCAAGTAGTACCTGTGCGGTGCAAATGTTAGAAGTTGCTTTGTCCCGGCGAATATGTTGCTCTCGCGTCTGCAACGCCAAGCGAAATGCTGGATTTCCATGGCTATCAACACTCTGACCAATAAGGCGACCTGGAATGGATCTTTCGAGCCCGGAACGAACCGACATAAAGCCAGCGTGTGGACCACCAAATCCCATCGGAACGCCAAAACGTTGCGCCGACCCGACTGAAACATCCGCGCCCCACTCCCCTGGTGTTTTAATGAGGGTGAGAGCTAGTAGATCTGTAGTCATAATGGCAATTGCGTTTTGCTCATGCAGCCATTGGATGGCTGATTCAGGATTGGCGACCAATCCAGTGGTGCCGATATGAGCAATAACGCCACCAAATATTTCATGTCCTAAATTCGCGAGCGCTTGAGACGTCATAGAAGTTTCTATGACCTTAATCCCAAGTGGCTTTGCTCGAGTCGCAATAACTGCGCTGATATGTGGGTGTAGTTCAGTATCAATGGCGAAGACGGCATCATCGCTACCGCTCCACACTCTACGAGCAAGTGTCATCGCTTCTGCTGCAGCAGTGGCTTCATCGAGCATCGAAGCATTTGCAATCGGCAACCCAGTTAAATCTGAAACCGCGGTTTGGAAAGCGAAAATAGCTTCAAGTCTTCCCTGGCTGATTTCAGGTTGATAAGGAGTGTATGCCGTGTACCAGGCAGGATTTTCTAGAACATTTCGCAAAATTACTGGTGGAGTGATCGTGCCGTAATAGCCGATACCGATGAAAGAATGAAGAACTTGATTCTTCTTTGCTTTTTGACGCAACTCTTCCAACGCGCCAACTTCGCTCGCGGCCATTGGTAACTGAGATTCCAGCGAGGTAGTGATTGCGATATTCGAAGGAACCACTCGCGCAATAAATCCCTCTAAATCCGACTCCCCTAATTCGGCTAGCATCGTTTCGATTTGACCTTGATCTGGACCAATATGACGGTCTTCAAAACGTGAACGAATCGAACTCATTACTCTCCTCAAGGTCTACGCACGTGTCGTTGATTTTGAATACTCGCACATGAAATATCTGTGGAGCACTCAAAGGTGCAATGCCTAAGGATAAGGAAAATTAAGCTCCTTTGCGCTTTCTTCTCAGCGCTAGTTCATCGTTATTTACAACACTAGTAGGCAACGTAGATCCAGAACTGGATTCTGATTGAAGGTGAGCCAAAGACCCCTCAACTTCGCTCCAAACCCGCCCGATTGCGATTCCAAATACACCTTGGCCGCCCTGAAGTAGATCAATAATGTCATCGGCACTTGTGCATTCGTAAATAGATGCGCCATCGCTCATCAATGTCATGCTCTCTAAATCTGAAATGCCCCGATTCCGCAAATGGATAACCGCGGCTCGGATGTTTTGCAAGGAAACCCCGGTATCTAAAAGTCGCTTAACGATCTTCAGAACTAAAATGTCGCGAAAACCATAAAGTCGTTGCGAACCTGAACCAGCTGCAGGTTGAATGGAGGGTTCTACTAATCCAGTTCGAGCCCAATAATCAAGTTGGCGATAAGTGATTCCAGCGGCCACGCAGGCGGTAGCTCCGCGATAGCCAATCTCTTCAGTCATGTGATTACTCGCTTCTAGGGGGAAGAATTCTAAACGAAGGTTAGGTTCCCTATCGATGAAAGACAATAACCGACACGCAAAACTCTAAAGGTAAACTTAAGAGTTACTGATTGAAGAGGTTTAGCCGGCGAAATCCTCAGGGTTAATTTGATCGAGGAATTCACGAAATTTCTCGACTTCATCATCTGATTGGTCGGGGATCTCTATCCCTACCTCTGAGAGCAACGCTTCACTGGCAATAATGGGGGCTCCAGCTCGAAGTGCCAAAGCTAAGGCATCACTGGGGCGGGCAGATAGCCGCTGGCCACCATCAAATTGGAGTTCAGCATAAAAAATTCCATCCCTAACTTCGGTAATTCGAACTTGAACCAGCGCAGAACCCAAGGTTTTGATCGTCGAGGCCAATAGATCATGAGTTAATGGTCGGGGTGGAGTGAGGCTTTGTTGCGCGAAAGCGATTGCGGTTGCCTCTACTGCCCCAATCCAGATCGGCAAATAGCGCAGCCCTTCTACCTCTTTCAGAAGGACGATCGGCTGATTTGAAGGCATCTCAACTCGAACACCAATTACTTCTACGCTTTTGAACTCATCCGCGTTTTCGAAATTGCTGGAGTCGTGGTCGCTACGCATGATGTAATTATCTAAGTCTTTCGAGTCCAGCGCGAACCAAAGCAGCATGAAGACGGACAGAGAGAGATGCCAACTCTCGTTGGACTTCTTGAGCCCGGGCACCGGCATCAGAACTCTTCTGACGTAACAACGGAGTAATCACTTGTTCTACTAAACCAACCTCGCGATCGGCAGCGCTTTTAAATGACCGTAAGTGGCGTGCTTCAATTCCAAAGGCTGCGATCTCGGCGACCGCCTTAGACACCGCCAGCGCGTTCGCGTCGTAATGGCGACCATGAAGTTCAATAAGACCGAAGGATTCTAGCTCTGCAAGTTGAGGTTCTTCCAAACCTGAAGCCTGAAGCAATTCTTCCCGCGAAAGTCTTAAATCATTCTCTTGCCCAAAATTTGAGGGGGCAAATTCCCCGTCAACTGTTGCCAATCTCGGACTCGCTAAACTTCCGGGCGCGCTGGCAGGTTGAAGTCCTCGATCGAGGGCATCTAAATTGTCTTTGATAACACGCAGTGGCAGATATTGGTCTCGCTGTGCCTGTAACACATAGCGCAATCTCTCTAAATCGACATGTGTGAATTTTCGATACCCTGAAGGAGTGCGCTGTGGCTCGATTAATCCTTCGGCCTCTAGAAATCTAATTTTGGAGATTGTGATATCTGGGAAGTCACCTCGAAGTTTGCTAAGAACTTCACCGATACTCAAATAGGCACGAGCAGGAACGATCACTGCGATCCCCCTTTCACGAAGAAGGTTAATTTGAATTTTCCTAATTGAATGATGTCCCCCTGCGAGAGGGTGGAACCTTGGGTAGCCTCACCATTGAGATAGGTGCCATTAAGGCTTCCTAGATCTTTGAGAACATACATCGAACCAATAGCGTGTTCAATCTGCGCGTGTTTTCGGGAGACAGTGATGTCATCCAAAAGAATGTCGCTCTTGGAATCTCGGCCAATCAATGTACTTCCAATATTGAGAAGATATCGAGAGCCCTTTGCTGGACCGGAGAGGGCAATCAACATTGCCGATCCTTCCGGCAGCGCCGAAAGTACATCCCTCTCTTCCGGACTCAAATGATCGATCGAACTTGGTAACTCTTCGGATTGAGAGTGGCTCGAAGCCGGATTGAGATGAATCGTAGAAGTTAGCTCGCCTTGATTATGGAGGGAGGCAGAATCGGACATCGATCCCTCGCTCTCCGCTAAATTGTTTGCCTTAGGTTCAACTAGAGGCTGACACTAGGCGAGAGTAGATATGAAGGTCAAGCAGAGGAATTCACTTGAAAAACGGTTCAACAATCCATGATGTAAAGCACGGATTTGTTAAGGAAAACGCCAGTTTGTTTAGGAAAACGCCAGTTTGTTTAGGAAAACGACAGTTTGTAAAGGAAAATGCCAGTTTGTAAAGGAAGAAGCAATGAAGTTCGAGATGAAATATTCGCGGATTAAGCGATGAGTGTCTCGTACTCCGCAGCTGTTAAAAGTTCTTCCGATTGATCGTCAAGTTCAATCTCTGCGATCCAGCCTGCGCCATAAGGGTCAGAGTTTATGACCTCAGGAGCAGTATCTAAATCTGCATTAACGGCAATCACAGTTCCTGAAACAGGTGCAAAAATTTCCGAGACGCTCTTGGTTGATTCAACCTCACCGCATACG
The DNA here is from genome assembly GCA_903846075.1 of uncultured Actinomycetes bacterium. Taxonomy (GTDB): domain Bacteria; phylum Actinomycetota; class Actinomycetes; order Nanopelagicales; family Nanopelagicaceae; genus CAIMZW01. The sequence goes on along the minus strand of CAIMZW010000022.1, from coordinate 15,468 downwards.
CCACCCGCAACAACTTTCTGCCCAACTTTAGGAAGTTGAATATAAACAATGTCTCCCAATGCGCTTTGAGCAAAATCAGTAATACCAATCTTCACATTGGTTGCACCTTCGGCACCTTGAATCCATTCGTGCTCTTTGGTGTACTTCAAATCGCTTGGAACTGCCGACATTTCAATCTCCCTGGAACTGCGCTTTGGCGCCTAGACCACTTTGGACCACTTTGGACCACTAGACGCATATTAGCCAATCTCGCGGTAGTGCGAGGAGTTCTTCAAGAGTCCAAGAAGCGAATATTGAATTCCCGTAATCACATAGAGAGCAACGCCCCAAATGGCAAAACTCCACCCCAAAATGTAGGTGGCTCTGCCAAAACCATGTGACGAACTTACAAGAAGCAGTGGGAAGGCGTACAAAAGATTGAACGTGGCTGCTTTTCCTAAAAAAGTCACAGTGAAAACCCGTCCCCCGCGACTTCTCACAACCGCCAAAACTAGGGCCAGCCATACATCGCGACCGATGAGAAGGATAACTAACCACACCGGAATCACATCCCTCACTGCGAGGGAGATGATCGTGGCAGCGATATACGCCCTATCTATTGCCGGATCCATGATGGCACCAAGTTTTGATTCTTGATGAAGGGCTCTGGCCAGTTTGCCATCTAAATAGTCAGTCGCGGCTCCAGCAGCGAGGATGAGAAAACTGGCTAACGGACGATGTTCCACAAGATACAACCAGAGAAATAATGGAATCCCCAAGGCGCGAAGCAGCGTCAAACCATTTGGGACAGTGAGAATTCGATCTTGCGAACTCATTGACCCCTCCAGTCGGGACGACAGGATTTGAACCTGCGACACCCAGACCCCCAGCCTGGTGCGCTACCAAGCTGCGCTACGTCCCGGCATTTCAATCGTGGCAGATACTACTCCCGCTCTTTTACTTTTATCGCAACTTCGACTGGGGATCCCCCGAACCCAAATTCTTCTCGGATTCTTCGCTCTATGAATCTCCTGTAAGAGGGCTCTACCCATTCGCTAGAAAAGACAACAAATTTAGGTGGGCAGATAGCTGCTTGAGTGGCGAAACGAATCTTTGGTTGCTTTCCACTGCGAACAGGTGGCGGGGTGGCAGCGATGAGTGCGCCCAAGAATGAATTCAATTTTGATGTTGGAATTCGCTTTTCCCAACTTGCCAGGGCAGTTCGCAAGGCTGGTGCGAGACGATCGCGGTGCCATCCAGTCTTGGCAGAAACATTAACTCGTTGAACCCATGGGTAGCGTTCTAGTTGTCGATCGAGTTCGCGCTCTAATTGGATCTGTCGATCTTCATCCATCAAGTCCCATTTATTCATTACCAAAACAATTGCTCGACCGGCCTCTTCTGCCATCGTCACAATTCGAATATCTTGTTCAGTCAGTGGAATAGATGCATCGAAAACTACGACAGCAACTTCCGCTCGATCCAGGGCAGCTGCGGTTCGCAAAGATGCGTAATAATCGGTACCACTATCTTGATGCGCACGTCGTCTAATTCCAGCTGTATCGATAAACCGCCAAGTGGCGTCACCAATTTCGATTAACTCATCAACTGGATCTCGGGTCGTACCGGCATGTTCATCAACAATTACCCTCGATGCGCCTGCCAAAGCATTAAGTAACGACGACTTTCCTACGTTCGGACGACCAACTAGTGCAATCTTGCGAAAGCCATCATCAATCGGCGCCTTGCCAACTTCAGGCAACGACTTGATGATCAGATCCATGAGATCACCGGCACCACGTCCATGAAGAGCCGATACAAATCTGGGCTCGCCTAATCCAAGATTCCACAATCCGTGGGCGTCAGCCTCTTCCCGTTGACCGTCTACTTTATTTGCTGCAACGATCACTTTCTTTTTCGACTTGCGAAGTAGATCGACGAGAGCTTGGTCTTCATCCAGAGCGCCAACTTGAGCATCAACAACAAAGAGCACGATATCTGATTCCTGAATCGCCATTTCTGACCCAGCGGTGATCTTCTCTGAAATGCCTTCGGGGTGAACTTCCCAACCGCCTGTGTCAACCAATATGAAACGTCGGCCGTTCCACTCTGCTTCATACTTGACACGATCGCGAGTTACACCTGGAGTGTCTTCGACAATCGCTTCTCGGCGTCCGATGATTCGGTTCACCAACGTTGACTTACCGACGTTGGGACGTCCGATTACGGCAACTATAGGCAAGCCGATTAAATTCTTCTGCTTGAGCCAACCCCAAATCAGATCCACCACTTCATCAAGGTCTAATTCCGTGGAATCCAATTCGAGAGCATCCTCTGCGGGCCGCAACGGGGAAACTCTTCGCGTGGAGTCAATGGAATCCCGAGATTGAAGTGATTGGGCAACCGTTTCCGTTGCGCCAATGCCTTCGAGCTCTAGCTCCCGACGAAGCGCTCTTGCCTGAAGATCGGCATAGAGAAATATCTTCAGTTGGGCATCGGGGGCAACAACGGTTCCGATATCTCGGCCTTCAACGACAATCCCAGTTGGAGAATCTTCAATAATCTTTCGTTGCATCTCAACCAGATGGGCACGAATTTCGGGCATTTGGCTAATTTGACTGACATTGTCAGTGACCCTGGTTGAACGTATTTCCTGCGAAAGATCGCGATCACCTAGGAAAACCTTTGGGTTCTCCGGGTCGGCAATAAAAGAGATTTCATGAAATTTGGCTGCTTCGACAATATCCGACGCCTCAGTTCGATTCTCTTCTAACGCCAACCAAGTAATTGCCCGATAGAGAGCTCCCGTATCCAGATACTTCCAATGCGCGCGAAGCGCGATGGAACGAGAGGTAGAAGATTTTCCGGAACCGCTTGGCCCATCGATTGCTATAACTACATTGGCCATGGCTCAACCTTAACCGAGTTACGCTGCCGAGGTTTCGCCCGTACCTACCGTCGAACGGCCTGCACCAACCAGGATTGTTTCGTCAGATGCTCAAAGAGTTTCTCTGCATCATCGGGAAAGAGTGCCAAGGTGATCAAACCCGTCTCTTGTCCTGGACTATGTTCAATTTGTAGATCCTCAACGTTTACTTCCGCGGCAGCGCACTCAGCAAAGAGAGAGGCAAGTCGGCCAGGTTGATCATCGATAACAACGGGTACGAAGGCGTAATTGCGTCCTTTCGAACCGTGTTTGCCCGGAAGTCGCGATTTACCCAGACTTCCACGCTCAATAAGTGACTTTATCGATAAATCATTTAATCCTTTTAGTGATTCTATGACTTCACTTAGATCCGCCTGAAGGCCCTCCAAAATGGGGATGAGTGGCTCACGATTCGACAGGAGCAAGGTGCTCCAAAGCTCTGGCGAAGAGTGTGCCAACCGGGTGGTGTCTCGAATTCCCTGCCCCGCAATTTCCAGTTCAGCGTCACTTGCTTCGCTGAGTTGAGCAGCGAGAAGTGAACTCACAACTTGCGGAAGATGAGAAATCAAAGCGACAGCGCGATCGTGCTCATTAGCTCCAAGAACATAGGTTGTGGCTCCAAGAAGTTGAACTACCTCCCGTGCCAGTTCGATCACACGTACATGAGAAAAAATAGTCGGGGTAAGCACCCACGCCTTTCCCTCAAAAAGATCTGATTGTGCGCTTTCGGGGCCAGAAAATTCCCTGCCCGCCATTGGGTGAGTAGCACAGAATCGAGCCGCAATCTCTGGAAATTCCTCAACCTGATGTATAACTTCAGTCTTAACACCGCCAATATCTATAAACCAAGATTCAGGGTTTAATTCAAATTCGCTCTTAAGAACAGTAAAAAGCGAACTAATCGGGGTAGCAATAATTGTCAGTTCAGGGTGGAACTGATCGGCCACTTCCCCTACGAGAGATTGAGCCAGTTCTACATTCTCAGATGATGTGTCCGACATCAGTACTTCGCAGCCGTTTCGCCGCAATCCCAATGCAATAGAGGTCCCTATTAGGCCGGATCCAACAACTTTTACCCGCGAAAAGGACACTTATTGAGCCAAATCTTTACGTAGAATTTGGGCCCCACGGCGGTAAATGTGAGCTATTTCTTCATGTTTTCGACTGGAATAGGCATGAACCATCACTCTAATAACTCTTGGCAACGCTCCTGGTACCGGAATCTCGGTCGAACAAATAAGCGGAATGAGCGAGAGGTTTAGGGACCGCGCTGCCGCCGCCGGAAAATCCGAAACCAAATCTGGCGTGGCGGTGAAATGAATCGAAATCAGATCATCATTGGAAAGTTCATTACGCACGAATATCTCGGTGAGAAGCTCGGTCACGCACTCTTTCATTTCCGACACGGAGTCCTCTGCGAGTTGCGTAGCACCTCGGATAGCTCGAACCTTCATGGCATAAAGATACAGGGCAATCCCATTCGAAAAAGATAAATATATATAGTTTTGACGACAAACCTTTAAAACACTTTTTGGCAGATTGTCCAATGTCGACATAACGCCTTGAACTCCAACGCCTGTTTTCTCATGACCATTTGGCGACTTATCAATTCTTTTTTACGCGTAATAAAGTCGATAAATAAACTTTAGTGTCACCCTTGTATATCGACAAATCTTTATTCTGAAAAGGCGAATATCGATTTACTTATTTAACTTTAAAACATTAAAAAGATTAGTTACTTCGACTTCGTTCAGCACTCGCCAACGACCCTCCTTGGTGTCTCCTAGCGAGATCGGACCAAAGTCACTTCTAATCAGGCGCAGCACTTCCAACCCCAGCTCTTCGAACATTCGGCGGACGATGTGGTAGCGACCTTCGTGAATGGAAACCTCTATCCAATGATGCTTCTGACTTACCTCTCGAATGACGGTAACTTCCAGTGCTCGGGCCAACCCATCTTCTAATTCAACTCCTTGCAATAACTTCTTAATCTCGTCTCGTCCAAAAAGGCCAGCAACTTCCACCACATACTTCTTAATCAATCCATAAGAGGGGTGCGTAGCTCTATGAGCGAGATCTCCATCGTTGGTCAGGAGAATGAGCCCTTCACTCTCCTTATCTAATCGGCCAACATGGAAAAGGCGTTCATTCCGAGTTTTAAAGTAATCCCCAAGGTTGGGTCGATCTTCCGGGTCAGACATCGTGGAAATAACCCCTGCTGGCTTGTGAAAAGCAAGGTAAGTTTTAGACTTATTTATGCTAATTGTCTCACCGTCTACTTCAATGTTTGCAGTTTCTGGGTCAACTTTAACTCCCAGTTCGGTAATTTGAATGCCATTAACGCTCACATGACCCTGAGCTATCAACTCTTCACTACTACGACGGCTAGCAACTCCAGCATCTGCCAAAACTTTTTGCAATCTAATTTCTGCCATGAAGGCCCCTTAGCTCAATCCTGGGCATGTTGGAGAGCCAGGTAGCCTAAGAGTACGCGCTTTCTCCCTTAAATTTTGACTTGATTAGTCAGTTAAGGTGGCTAAAACTTCGTCCAAAGCGTCGACGTCAGGCAAAAATGGTGCAAGCGCCGGAAGATCAGCCAAATTATTCAAGCCCAATTTCTCTAAGAAGAACGAGGTAGTTACGTAGAGAATCGCACCGCTCTCCCCTTCTACCCCGGCCTCTTCGACCAATCCACGGCTCACCAAGGTTTTCATAACCGCTTCTACATTTACACCACGAATAGCTGACACGCGTGCTCGAGTAACCGGTTGACGATAAGCAATAACCGCGAGAGTTTCTAACGCCGCTTGAGTAAGGCGCGATTGTTGCCCATCAAGAACGAACTTTTCCACTGCGGCCGAAAAATTGGGGTGACTGTAGTAGCGCCAGCCACCCGCCACTGAACGCAATTCAAATCCCCGATTCTCACTTTGATAGGAATCGGCCAACTCGGTCAACGCAATCGTGATCTCTTCGGTGGGAAACTCCAACACCTGAGCCAGGACTATCTCGGAGATCGGCTCGTCGACCACCATAAGGATGGCTTCAATTTGCTGCTTTATCTCAGAGTTAGACATTTTCATCCTCTTTTGTCTCAGAATTATCTACTGGTACAGGTATATCAAACTCATCACTGACCTTAATTTCGCCTTCCAGCGTACCGACCCAAGAAACGTGAAGTTCCCCTAGGGCTATGACCTGCTCGAACCGGAGGACTCCCTCGCGATAAAGTTCTAAAAGCGCTAAAAATCTGGCAACGACAATGAGCGTTGAGTCAGAATCTCGAATCAGAGTACGAAAAGTGGCCCTTCCGGCCTTTCGGAGCACCTCAACAAGCTTGGTGGACTCCTCAGCAACGCTAACTAAGGGTCGATGAATGTGCTCCATAGCGACAGCAGGCGTGATTTTCGGCGAAAGAACGCGTTGGGCAATGGCGGCGAATCGCTCAGTTCCTACTCCGATCAGAACTTCGGGAAGTAATTGGGCGAAATGAGGTTCTAGAGCGACGACGCGGGCAAAAGACTTCTCTTCCCGGCCAATACGCTCGGAGAATATCCCGGCAAGGAGTTTAAAGGCTCGGTATTGTAAAAGCCGGGCAAAAAGTAGGTCACGCGCTTCGAGGAGGGCTAGATCCTCTTCGTCTTCAACCTCTCCTGAAGGAAGAAGTCTGGCGGCCTTGAGGTCTAACAGAGTTGCTGCAACAACTAAGAACTCGGTGGTTTGATCGAGATCCCAGCCTTGCTCCTCGCCGGTAGAGCGCTCAAGTTCGCGAATATAGGCGATGAAATCATCGGTGACTACTCCGAGAGCGATTTCAGTGACATCCATCTTATGGCGCGCAATTAACTGCAGAAGCAAATCGAAGGGTCCATCAAAATTCGCTAAATGAACGGAAAATTTTCCAGAATTTTCATTTTCACTCTCACTTGGAGTTGCGATTGTCGCAATTAACTCCTCTGATGCGCTCATGGACTTAAGGTACTTGACCAAGGCTTGCCAGCGTAATCGAAGCGCCGTTAGAGTCCTGCCATGGCAAAAATCTATTCGGAGGTTTCTCGATTCGACGCTAAGTCGACAAATCGAGATGATGAAGTCGCTACCACCTCAGGCGTGTTGAACTTACCAACCAAAATCATCCCTGAAGCCTCTGAACTCACCGAACATGGAAATGCCATTGTGATTTCTGTGGTGAACCAGAAAGGTGGCGTTGGCAAGACGACAACGACAATTAATTTGGGCGCCTGCCTAGCCGAACTCGGTCGACGGGTATTACTCATCGACTTTGACCCTCAGCACTCTCTCTCCGTCGGACTCGGAATCTCGACGAGAAAGCTCGACGGTTCCATCTACAACTTGATGATGGATGAATCTACAAATATTGAAGATTTGCTCCTGAAGACCAGCGTGCCCGGGATGGACATGATTCCAAGTCATGAAGACCTGGCCGGGGCTGAAGGTGGGCTTCTCAACGTCATCGCCCGCGAAAAGGTATTAAAGCGAGTTCTCGCGCCGGTTCTGGACTTTTACGATGTCATTTTGATCGATTGCCAGCCGTCCCTTGGACTACTCACCGTTAATGCGCTCACGGCTTCTCAAGGTGTCCTAGTTCCGTTGGAGTGCGAATACTTCGCGCTTCGAGGTGTCGCACTTTTGGATGACATCATCGGGAAGGTGCAGAAGAACACCAACCCGGATCTTCAACTCACTGGCATTTTGCCTACTATGTTTGATCGAAAAACTGTCCACAGCCGAGAAGTTCTGGAACGAATTTCACAAGCTTTCCCAGAGAAAGTTTTTGACACAATAATCTCAAGAACGGTGCGATTCCCAGAGACAACTGTCGCGGGAGAGCCAATTACCACATATGCCAGTAATTCTTCGGGTGCTTCGGCCTATCGCAGGTTGGCAAGAGAATTAATTGCAATGGGAGGGGTCCGATGAGCCGCCGAGTGAGTCTTCCAGGAGCAGATGAACTTTTTCGTACTACTACGACTTTAAGTGCAGTCCCAAATTCAGAGCCGACTGCGACACAAAGTTCTGCAGCCACGCCACTAGTGGATGATACGAATACCCCAAATACCCCACTAATGCCGGCGACCTCAAAGACTGTTCGCCAAACCCCGCGCCGAAGAGTCAATAGTTTCGATCGCTCTCCTTCTGGCCGGGAACGTCATGACGAAAAAATTACCGTCTACATTTCACCCGAAGAACTTTACGACCTAGAACAAGCACGCCTTGCGCTTCGGGGTGACCTTGGCTTGGCAGTTGATCGCGGACGCATTGTTAGAGAATCGCTCGCCATCATCATCGCGGATCTAGAAGCTAAGGGTGATCAGAGTATTTTGGCTAGACGACTTCGCGGGCGTTAAATTATTTACTAACGAGCCCGTGGATGAGCAAGCGAGTAACTCTCTCGCAATTTATCAATGGTAATGAGCGTGTAAATCTGGGTTGTCGTTACGGATGAGTGCCCAAGTAACTCCTGCACGACCCTGATGTCGGCTCCACCATCTAGTAGATGGGTCGCAAAGGAGTGCCGCAACGAGTGTGGCGATACCTCACGATCGATACCAGCGCGCTCAGAAGCATTAACAATAATTTCCCACGCGCTCTGTCGACTTAATCGAGCTCCGCGCAAATTCAAAAATAGGGCATCGGTGCGCTTGTTCGAAAGAAGTGTTGGGCGCAGACGTACCAGATATTGCTGAAGTGCGTGTTGCGCATATTTTCCGATTGGAACTACTCGTTCCTTTCCACCTTTGCCTTTGAGTTTCACTGCAACAGATTCTGGCGGCGAATCTAAAGAAGCATTTTCGATACGAGAAATCTCAGAGACATCATGAACGGAAAGGTTGACTACTTCGCTGATACGGGCGCCAGTCGCGTAGAGAAGTTCTATTAGGGCTAAATCCCTTGCAGCAATCGGATCGTCAGGGCGGTCGCAAGAGCGAATGAGTCTTTCAACTTCATTTACAGTTAATGATTTTGGCAGTCGCTTTGGGATTTTCGGTGGGTGAAAATCCTGGATTGGATTCACTCGTCCTGACTCCTTGGAATCGAAGAGGAAGAAATTTCTCAGCGCAACAACGGTCCGCGAAATACTCGACTCGGCTTTAGCCCCATGCGGCGAATTCAAACCGCGTAACCAAGCAACGAAAGAGTTCATGGAGTCCATCGAAACCGAATCTAAGGAACTATCTCCTTCTTCGAGAAATTCTCTGAAGAGAGAGATATCCCTTTCGTAAGCCAAGAGCGTGTTCTTGGCCAAAGCTTTTTCGACGGCAAGATAGTTTAAATATTCAGAAAATCGCTCGCTATCGCTCTTCATGATATTTGATGGCCGCGGCTATTAAGCCGGCGAAAAGTGGGTGTGGTTTTGTCGGACGGGATAGAAATTCCGGATGCGCTTGCGTGCCCACATAGTATGGATGAATATCAGTTGGCAGTTCTACAAACTCAACCAAATGCCCATCAGGGGAAAGCCCTGAGAATTGCAATCCTGTTTCGGCGATCACATTACGATAAGAATTGTTCACTTCGTATCTATGTCGATGGCGTTCAGAAATTACCTCAGCTCCGTACACCTGAGCAACGATACTTCCAGGAGACAAGTGAGCCGGGTACAACCCCAATCTCATGGTTCCACCCATATCTCCTTGACCTGAAACTATATGTTCCTGATCGGCCATCGTGGAGATAACGGGATTTGGGGTACCTGGTTCAAATTCAGCTGAGTTAGCATCGGCAATTCCAGCAAGTGATCGGGCTGCCTCAATCACCATACATTGAAGACCCAAACAGAGCCCAAGGGATGGAATCTTGTTTTCACGCGAGTACGTTAGCGCCCCTAACTTTCCTTCAATTCCCCGCACGCCAAATCCACCAGGGATGCAGACGGCATCTACTCCATCTAGGGCAGCGCTTGCTCCAGCTGGTGTTGCGCAATCATCGCTTGGCACCCATTTGATGTTTACTCGCGCATCATTTCCGAAACCACCGGCACGAAGAGCCTCGGTAACTGAAAGATAAGCATCAGGAAGATCAACATATTTTCCAACCAGTGCAACTGTTACCGAATGAGTCGGATGATGAACTCGCTCCAGAAGTTGATTCCACTCACTCCACTGCACATCCGCAAAACGCAGACCTAGGCGACGAACAATATAGGCATCTAATCCTTCTGAATGAAGCACTTTTGGAATGTCATAAATTGAGGGTGCATCTACCGCGGCAACTACGGCCTCAAGATCAACGTCGCACATTGAGGAGATCTTTCGTTTTACACCATCTGGAATTTCGCGATCCGATCGGATAACAATGGCATCAGGTGCAATACCGATTGAGCGAAGGGCCGCCACGCTATGTTGAGTTGGTTTAGTTTTCAACTCCCCGGACGGGCCAATGTATGGCACTAGTGAAACATGCAAATAAAAAACATTTTCCCGGCCAACATCTTGACGGATTTGACGGGCTGCCTCGAGGAACGGAAGTGATTCGATGTCACCGACCGTCCCCCCTACCTCAGTGATGACGATATCTATCTCGGGCGAGGCCATGGCTCGAATACGTTCTTTTATTTCATTAGTGATGTGAGGAATTACTTGAACCGTATCCCCCAGATATTCTCCACGACGTTCTTTCGCGATAACGCTGGAATAAATTTGCCCCGTAGTCACGTTAGCTGAGCCGTGAAGTCTGGCATCCAAGAATCGTTCGTAATGACCAATATCTAAATCGGTTTCCGCACCATCATCAGTGACAAAAACTTCACCATGTTGGAAGGGATTCATCGTGCCTGGGTCTACGTTGATATAAGGATCGAGTTTTTGCATGGTTACTCGAATTCCACGGGCACGTAAGAGTCGGCCAATTGAAGAGGCTGTGAGCCCTTTACCTAAACTGGAGGCGACGCCTCCAGTGACGAACAAATGCTTGGTCACATGAGGGGCGGTCATGGAAGGCTAACTTATCATTCTTTCGCGAACTAAATTGAGCAACTCTTCTGCGTGTTCACGGGCGCGGTCAGATTCTTCTTGTCCCGAAAGCATTCGTGCGATTTCTATCACCCTCGATGCGCCCTCAACGGCTTCAACATCGCTCTGGGTGACGCTGCCATTCTCGCTCTTTCGCACGACATAATGGCGATCGGCCCAGGCGGCTACTTGAGCAAGATGGGTGACCACTATCACTTGTGCATCTTTAGCCAACATGGCCAACCTTTGACCCACTTCAATTGCCGCTTTGCCACCCACCCCAGCATCGACTTCATCGAAAATGTAGGTGGAGACTGTTGAATTTCGGGCTAACACAACATCGATGGCAAGCATCACTCTGGACATTTCACCGCCACTGGCAACCTTTGTAAGAACAAGGTTGGCAGCCTGTTTGTGACTAGAGAAAAGGAAGCTCACCTCGTCTAAACCAGTTGCGTGATAATCGCTTATTGATTCACCGGCTCGGGTCGAAAGTTCCACTACGAAAGTCGCGTGGGGCATGCTGAGATTGCCAAGTTCAGCGGTGACCAATTGAGAGAGTGATTCACAAGAAGATCTCCGCGCCAAAGTGAGGCCAAATGCCAGTTTGCGAAGATTGGAAAATAGCGCCTCCAGTTGACCTTGCATTTCAATCAGCCGATCATCTCCACCTGCGAGGTCGTGCAACTCCTGCCTGGCTGAATCAGCTTGTTGAAGTAAATTTTCATAGGCGATTGCTTTATCCTCGCCCTGACCATATTTCTTGATAAGAGCATTTATGCGCTGTTTGCGCAGTTGGAGAAAGTCAAAACGGATCGGATCCGCTTCCAGTCCAGTAACGTAACTGGCAAGATCCCCGGCCGTCTCCTGCAAGTTATACATATTGTCGAGGTAGGACTCAACTATTAAGTCCAATCTTTGATCTTTGCCTTTCGTCAACTCCAAGGACTTTCGAACTCGATTTAATTGAGTGAAAATCGACTCATCATCGTCCTCTAATATCGTAAGTGCACGGGACAATTCGGTGTTGAGTAATTCAACAGAACCAAGTTTAGAAATTTCATTCTCAATCTCGTCGAGTTCTCCAAACTTGGGTGAAATTTCATCAAAACTCTCTAAAAAGGCGGTGAGAAGTCGCATCTCTTCATCCCGTTCCTTTAACCTTTTTCGAAGTTCTTTGATACGTGATTCTAATTCTCGATATTTGATCAGCTCGTTCTCGTAGAGTCCTAATTGAATTTCTAATTGAGCAAAACGATCGAGGAGCTCTCGCTGAAAAGTACTTTTTAGCAATTTGGCATTGCTAGCTTGCGCGTGAATTTCAATAATTGGATCCGTCACTTCGCCGACCCGAGCCGCCGTGGCTAATGCGCCGCCTATGAGAACCCGAGACTTCCCCAGAGCGGTAACAGTTCGAGTGATGATGACCGTTCCATCTTCAATCACACTGCCCTCTTCATCCAAAGCAGCTGCGACTTCATCGCTAATCTCAAAAGATCCTGAAGCAACGATTCGCTCTTCACCCTTGCGAACTAGCTCGGAGTCAGATTTCGCCCCGAGTATTAGTGATAGGGCTGTTAAGACCATCGTCTTTCCCGCGCCGGTTTCACCGGAGAGAACTGTTAATCCAGGCGAGAGTTCAATGTGCGCGCTTTCGATGACGCCCAACCCTCGGATATTTATTTCGCGAAGCATTTTTTACTTGCCTCCACGCCATCCTTCAATAGGCAACTTAAATTTCGCAACCAACCGATCTGTAAAAACAGAGTTATCGATATGGGAGAGCAAAACCAATTCCGAATCACGTTTGAGCAAAATTCGATCATTCTGAATTAACTCAAACTTACGCATCCCATCTGCAGATAGGAGAGCCTCTTGAGATTCAATATCGACTGCTATCTGCGAGTCCGGAGATACGACCATGGGCCTGGAAAAGAGCGCATGTGCCGCTAACGGTAGAAGGACCAAGGCACTAACTTCTGGCCAAACTACGGGACCTCCAGCCGAGAAGGCATAGGCGGTGGAACCTGTAGGAGTAGAGCAAATGACGCCATCGCAGCCCCATCGCGAAACCGGGCGATCATCTATCTGCAGAAATAGCTCCACCATTTGAGCGTGGTTGCGCTCGATGGTTACCTCATTGAGCGCCCATCCAGAAGAGACAATTTTTCCATCACGCAATATTTCGTAGCGAAGGGTTAGCCGAGGTTCGGGATGAAGTTTAGATTCACAAATCGCACGCACGATTTCGGATATCTTGGGTTGAGAAACTTCGGCCAAGAAACCTACTTTCCCCAAATTTACGCCAAGAATTGGAATGGGAAATCCACGCACCAATTCAGCGGCTCGAAGGATTGTGCCGTCTCCGCCTAAAACCACGGCAATCTCAAGGTTTCCCACAGAATCAATCTCATCTAGTGGCACGACCGATGGGATGGCGTGATGTGAATTTGAGAAGACAGCGAAACCTTCTTCTATCAGAGAATCGGCAAGGATTGTTGCGAACTCCAACGCCTCAGGTTTTGAGGGATGAATTACTAGGAGTACTTTCCGCAACTCTTTCAAAGAACTGGTACTCACTGCGGACCTTGAGCGATTGCAGCATCAAGAGCGCTCTCGGAAATCTCAGCAGCGCCACGTTTTAACCAGAGGAAGTATTCGACATTTCCGGCTGGACCAGGCAGGGAACTAGCAACAACACCCAAGCAGCCCAATCCCATGTCGTAGGCGGAATCAGCTACATCTTTCATTGCGTGCTTACGCAAACCTGGGTCTCGAACTACCCCTCCTGCGCCCAGCTTCTCTCTACCCACTTCGAACTGAGGCTTCACCATGACTAGGAAATCAGCGTGAGTTCTGGAGACGGAGACCAAGGCTGGCAAGACCAGAGTGAGAGAGATAAAGGAAAGATCAGCCACGATTAAATCGACCGGGTCACCAATCTGCTCAATCGTGAGATGACGAACATTGGTGCGGTCAAGAATGACGACTCTTGGATCTTGCCGTAGCTCCCACGCGAGTTGTCCGTAGCCGACATCAACAGCGATGACTGTGCCTACATCTCTTTTAAGAAGAACATCCGTGAAGCCACCGGTCGATGCACCCGCGTCAAGTGCGCGTTTTCCTGCAACCACTATCTCTGAAAATGCTTCAAGCGCCCCCGCTAACTTATTGCCACCGCGAGAGACGAAATCACTTCGATCGCCTTGTAAGACAATGGAAGTTTGCGCATCCACTTGAGTTGCGGGTTTTGATGCCGGGATACCTGATACAAGTACTGAACGAGATTCGATGAGATCCGCAGCGTGATCGCGGGAACGAGCTAAACCACGACGAACCAATTCCGCATCGAGTCGAGTTTTCATTCTTAGTTACATACCATCGATTTCAGATAAAACGCGAAGCAGTTGACCATGTACTCGCTCGTACTCTTCGACATGTTCGTCAAGTGGCTTGAGTGAAATTTCTGAAATCAAATCTCGAATCGCAACCAAATTATCGTTCTCGGTTGCCATTTACTTGGCTGCTTTCTTTGCTGGGCTCTTTTTCTCTTTAACCGAGGATGAGGCTGCCTTCTTTGTTGCAACTTTCTTAACAGAAACTTTCTTAACAGGTGACGCCTTCTTCTTGGCCGGAGACGCTTTGTCCTTTGCCGCCTTGGTAGCTTTAACTTTGGTATCTGCAACATTGGCATCTGCAGCACTGGCATCTGCAACATTGGAAAGTAATTTAATCTGTTGTTCTAAGGCATCGATTCGGGATTCAAAGTCGGATTCAATCTTCTCTAACTCCTCTTTTCTGATGAATCCAAGCCGTTCGCCAGCCTTTTCGATTTCGACCTCAATTCGGTCCTTAATCATCTCTCCACTCTCCTCTAGCCAATCTTTCAGTGCATTGGCCAATTCGGCGGGATTCTTCTCTCCGCCAGAGAGTTTGGTTGCGTAATTTTTAAATGCAGAAAAAATATCTTGAGCCATGTGCTAACCGTATCTAAAGAGAACGAACATCGCTTGCTTCGACTTGCCACCTGCTTGTGATGCCGCCAGATCCCATCCAGAATCGTCGACGCAGACTTCCTTTAACTTCTACCCACTCTCCAACTTCTATGGAGCGAACGCGCTTTTGCAATCGCAATTTCCACACTGCCACATCGATCGTATCCTGCGAAGGAGTTTTCTTTCCTGGAACTCTACTTTTGCTGTTGGATGAGGAGTTCTCTGGATGTCGATCAACCACAATGCGAAATTCGAGAATACGATCCCCGCTGGGCAACTCATGTTCTTTGAATATCGGTCTCATTCGACCAACAAGAATAACTTCATTCTTTGATAAGTTTTCGAAAGGTTGCGTTTTCATGGCGCGGATATTCCCAAGAAATTGACTGAGTCGTTAACCAGGAAAATGAGCTTTGAGGAAAAATAATTCTCGTGGAAAACTCAAAATAACATTAATAGCAGCAACAACATTGATGGCAAGGGCAATAAAAAAGGCTCCGACCAAAGTCAGAGCCTTTTATAAATGATGTCCGGCGGCGATCTACTCTCCCACAAGGTCCCCCTTGCAGTACCATCGACGCTGAGAGGCTTAGCT
>CAIMZW010000021.1 GCA_903846075.1 uncultured Actinomycetes bacterium | reverse complement strand
GGTGCCACTGGCGCTTCCGGTCTCACCGGAGCAACTGGTGCTACCGGCCAAATTGGTCTTACTGGCGCAATCGGTGCAACCGGGGCTCGAGGTCTTACCGGTGCAATGGGTCTTACTGGCGCAACTGGTTCAACCGGTCAAGCTGGTTTCGGTATCAATGGTGCTAACGGCGCAACAGGTGCCGCTGGTGCAACAGGTGCCGCTGGCGCAACAGGTGCCGCAGGTAAAGATGGTGCGAATGGTTCCAATGGTGCTACCGGTGCAACGGGTGATACTGGTGCCACAGGTGCCGATGCCATTCCGGATGTCGAAGTTGGAGCGCTCAGCTTCGTCCGAGATAGCACTGGCCAGGTAAACACAACAGTCAACACAAATGTGAAGGCTGGTGCTGCTTATTTGGTTACTGCCACCATCAAGGTACTTCCTGTGAATGCGACTGATCCAAAGCAGAGATACCTCAATCTCACAGTGGTTCCAGCGGGCGGAGGAACACTCAGAATTACTGGAACTGTTCCAACCCAAGGACCAGATGCTTCTGGCAAGATCTACCTCACAACTACTGTGACAGGTGTATTTACTCCTGCTGCCAACGGTGAGGGACTTGCAGTCACCTCTCCTTATCCAGGTAGGAATCTTGGTGCTTTCACCGGATTCATCCAGCTCACCAAGATTCAACTCAGCAACCTAACAAGTGCTGGTTCTGGTGGACTCAAGGTTGCCAAGGTCGCTCCTGCAAAGAGCGCGGTTAAGGCCAAGGTTGCACCTGCAAAGGTGGTACCTGCCAAGTCCGCGGTCAAGGCAAAGATCGCCTCAGCAAAGAAGAGCATCTCAAAGAAAGCCCACTAAGTTCACTTCGATTGAGGTGGATCTGAAACGAGAATGGATTTTAAAACTAATCTCTTTCAGATCCCCTTAATCAATGGGCTTGAGATATTTGTAGAAAATTTTGAAGGTTCAGAGACACAGTCTCTGAACCTTCTTTTTCGTAACCAGACCCTGGCAGGTATGGAAGCGTGCCTAGGGTCAGTGGCCGAGGGTATCTACGAAATTTTTGAAGAAACCATTCAGAGCGCTGTTGATGAACTCTCCGGGTACATGGAAGTCGCTGATGACACCTATCCCGATGACATTTCGACGCTCTTTGAATTTAACGGTGAGAGTATGCATCACCACCATATGTTCAAATTCGGATCTAACCGGGTGGCCTTGCACCTAAACCTGGTCAAGGATTATCGCGATCAGGAGATCGCTCTCTTTCGCGACATTTTGGCCCGAACTATAATTTTCGAAAATGTAACTCCCGCAGGAGAACTTGGAGACTATCTACCGCTCGTCATAGATCCAGATATGAAATTTAATCGAGTTGGCAATCGTCGCTATTTCGGAAATGCAATTTAAGCCCTCGGATGTGGTTTAGAATCGCTGAACTAGCCGGTTAATTGAGATCGAGAGAGTTCTCCCCAATGAAAATCGCCGTTTACACCATCGCATTAAACGAAGAGAAGTTTGTCTCTCGGTGGTTTGAGTCCGCGAAAGATGCCGATTACTTATTGATTGCAGATACTGGCTCCACGGATAAAACAATTGAACTCGCCGAATCCCTAGGAATTCATGTTCAACCGATTACGGTTTCTCCTTGGCGCTTTGATGTTGCCAGAAACGCATCTTTGGCTCTACTGCCAAACGACATCGATATTTGCATTCAGTTGGATATGGATGAAACTTTACAAGCGGGTTGGCGCAAAAAAGTAGAGGATGCATTTGAGGCTGGAATTGACTGGCCGATTTATAAGCACGTGAATGGCCGATACCCGGATGGATCGATAAGAAGTTATCAAGATTATTTTAAAATTCATCCTCGCAAAGGTTTCATTTGGAAATACCCCATTCACGAAGTTGTCGGTCCCGAACCGGGGGTTAAGTTCACACGAGCGGATATTGATTTAGAAGTCGATCATAATCAAGATTTTTCCAAGGATCGAAAGTCCTACTTTGATTTATTGCGAACAGCGGTCGACGAATCTCCGCAAGATTGGCGAATGTCGCACTACCTAGTTCGCGAACATTGGTATCGAAAAGAGTGGAGCGACATTATTAAGGTCGCCTACACCGCCTTGGAGATTCAAGGTGGTTGGGATGTTGAACGAGCCTCCACCTGCATGTGGGCATCCGAGGCCGCATTAGCACTGGGTTTTCCCCAGTGGGCCTTAGAGTGGGCTAGAAGAGGCACCAACGAGGCTCCGGCGTTTTATGAAGCTTGGCATTGGCGCGCACATGTCGCCAGCCAAATAAGTAAATGGGATGAATCTTTCGAATCTGCCAAGAAGATTGAAATCCTCTTCCGCCAAAGCCATCACCTAGTTAAACCAGAGGTATGGGAGTGGTGGGGTTACGACTTAATGGCACTTGCTGCTCACAAACTTGGTGACCATGAGAGCGCGATTCGATATGGTCTGGCCGCCATTAATGGTGCTCCGAATGATGAACGATTAAAGGCAAATCTAGGTTTTTATCGCGGCGCATTGGAAGCTGAACGAGCGAATTCCCTAGGCTTAGAAGAATCAGATGATGAGTCGTTGGTTTATGTTGCTGAGACGCCACTTATTCTCTGGGCAATATTGGTGAAAAATGGTGAAGCCTACTTACCGCAATACCTAGAGTGTTTGATTAATCAGGACTATCCAAAACAATGTATTTCGCTTTATATCCGCACCAATGACAATACCGATAACACCGTGCCAATTCTGGACGAGTTCCTTGAGAAATATCGGGATCTTTTTCATTCGGTTGAATATATTTTTGAAGATATCGACCCAACAATTTCACAATTTGATGCCCACGAGTGGCCGGCGGCGCGTACTAATCTCCTAGGCAGACTTCGACAAGAAAGCCTGCTGAAGACCTTAGAACTTGGGTGCGACTTCTACTTTGTATCCGACGTTGATAATTTCATCAAGCCAAATACGTTGAGTGCAATGGTCCAATTACAGTTGGAGATAGTTGCACCCTTAGTTCGATACGCAGGTTTGGATGGCTCCCATGAAAATCCAGCCTGGTTCTACGCAAATTACGCAAACTATCACGATGAGATTTTTGAAAACGCTGCCTATAAGGATTCGGAAAATTACCATCGAATCCTCAATCAACATTACCGAGGTATTACGCGAGTTCAACTCATTCATTGCACATATTTGGTTCGAGCCGATGTAATCCCGAAGTTGAATTATCTCTATGAAACAGATCGACTTGAGTATCGTAATTTTGCGCTCTCAGCAGTTGCGAGTGATGTTCCACAGTACATCGATAATCGAGAAATTTATGGGTACTTAACTTTTGATAAGAATCCAGAATTTTGTATTGAACAATTTAAGAAATTGCTTTAGTGAAACTGACAAAGGTATTTGATCCATCAGCTGAACACTTAATCTCACTCGCCGCGGATAGAGCGGTGGCAACCATCGTTCGAGCATGGAATGAAAATCGAGATGCCCAAATAGTTCTAACGGGTGGAAGAAGTGGTGTGGCATTTTGTCAGGCATTGGATTACGCACTTCATCGAGCGCTCCATGGTGAGTTATCCACCAGGGTCGACTTGAATGATCTTCGCGTCCACTTTTGGCTAAGTGATGAGAGATTTGTGGGAGCATCAGATATTGAACGCTCTGGGGCAGCACTTGAAGAAGCAATGCCACTCACAGCCAAGCGACTAATTTTCCACCAAGTTCTTTCACACGATGAGAGCAGCCTCGAAGAGGCAGTTTCGGAGTATTCGAGCCAACTTAACCAAGTTTTGGGATCACAAAAGTTCGATTTCGTGGCGTTGAGTATGGGCGAGGATGGCCATCTCGCTTCATGCTTTCCCGGACAAGCATCTCTTGATGCCGAAGAAAGTGTCATGGGAGTTCCAGATTCACCCAAGCCGCCAAAAGAGCGAGTAACTCTGACCTTGACTAGAATTGCGTCAAGCAATCAGATTTATGTGTTGGTGGTAGGAGAGGCGAAGCGAGTGGCACTTCATGAAACTTTGAAGAATAACGCTGAAATGCCTCTTGAACTTTTACGGAAGAAATCTTCACTGGGGCAGATTTTTCTTCTCACCAACATTTCCACTAACTAAAATCCACTAGTTCGGTTAGCCCAATCCGCTTTATCTTGGAGCGAAAGGAACGCCAATGTCTGACTCGGCAGAGACAGCGCAAACAACCCAACCCAGAGATCATTTACAACTTTCGATTGTCGGTCTTGGCAGAATGGGTGCGAATATCGCTCGGAGAATTAAGCAACATGCACCTGATGGATCCGAGATCGCAATAAGCGTCTACGATGTAAATCCCGAGACGGTGACGAACCTTGCCAAAGAAGGATTTGTGGGGCTGGATTCATTAGATTCCCTTTCGCAATACAACAACGATCTGAACCCACAATTTGTTTGGATCATGGTTCCGGCCGAGGTGACGGCAGAAACCATCAGGAGCGTCGCCCAATATCTCGCCCCTGGTTCAACCATCATTGATGGCGGAAATACTTTTTATCGTGACGACATTGCAAATGCGGCCTGGTTGGCAACGAAGGGAATTAACTTCGTTGATGTAGGAACTAGCGGCGGCGTTTTCGGACTTGAACGCGGGTATAGCCTCATGATTGGTGGTGAGAGCGAAATTGTGAATCGGCTCCATCCGATATTTATCGCCATGGCCCCGGGAATTGAAGCAGCTCCAATTACTCCGGGTACCGAGGGGTCAACTTCAACAGCACAACAAGGCTTTTACCACTGCGGTCCGGTTGGCTCTGGTCACTTCGTGAAGATGGTTCACAACGGAATTGAATACGGTGCAATGGCCGCCTACGCGGAGGGCCTCAACCTCCTGGAAGCTGCTGGGCAAGGAATCAAGCATCCGACTGCTGTTGGAGATCACAACGAAACCCTTTATGACTTGAATCTCGCAGAAATTACCGAAGTATGGCGGCGAGGTTCAGTAGTTGCCTCTTGGCTCTTAGATTTAACCGCCCAGGCTTACGCCGAAGATCCGGAGCTTTCAGGCTACAACGGTTCGGTGTCTGATTCTGGAGAGGGTCGATGGACCGTCCAGACCGCGATTGATGCTGGAGTACCCGCAAATGTTCTCAGTGCCTCATTAATGGGTCGATTCTCATCGCGAGGGAATGATTTATACGCAAACAAGGTTCTCTCTGCCATGCGAAAGAAATTTGGTGGCCACCTCGAACCCAAGAAAAGTTAATCGAAACTTGTGATGATTAAACGAGTCGAAGTTCCCGTTGAGGCTGATGTTGTCGTTCTCTTTGGAGCTACCGGAGACCTTGCGAAGAAGAAGCTTTTTCCTGCTCTCTATCAAATGGCTTTCAAGGGCGCGCTCGATGCCGACGTTGTTGGTGTTGCCTCCACCAAATGGAACCATGAACAATTCGTCGCCAATGCATTTGATGCGATTCGATCCCATGTTGCCGAAGTAGATGAGAAAATTTTGGTGGAATTAGATGCCAAACTTTCTCTCGTCGTCGGAAATTATGAAGACCCAAAGGTTTATCAAGATCTTGCTCTTGCCCTAGCCGACAAAAAGGCACCGGTAATTTATCTAGCCATTCCGCCCTCGCTTTTCGAGCAGGTGACACAGGGTTTGGCCGCAGTGGGACTTACTGATCATTG
This sequence comes from uncultured Actinomycetes bacterium, assembly GCA_903846075.1. Taxonomy (GTDB): domain Bacteria; phylum Actinomycetota; class Actinomycetes; order Nanopelagicales; family Nanopelagicaceae; genus CAIMZW01. The sequence continues at coordinate 1,359 of CAIMZW010000021.1, read as the reverse complement.
TCGGTTGGTAGTCGAAAAACCGTTCGGTCGAGATCTTGAGTCGGCGGAGCTCTTGCAAGAAGCCTTGGAAAGAGTGCTGCCGGAGGAACGGATTTTTCGCATCGATCACTACCTCGGTAAAGAGTCTGTCGAGGATATTTTGATCTTTCGATTTGCAAACTCGATTTGGGAACCGCTCTGGAATAGGCGTTACATCAATAGCATTCAGATCACCATGTCTGAGGACTTTGGAATTGAAGGTCGTGGTGCCTTTTATGATGGCGTAGGTGCAATTCGTGATGTGCTTCAAAATCACCTACTTCAGGTTGTCTCGCTCATCGCAATGGAACCGCCATCGGATCTTTCTTCCCAATTTATGGAAGATGAGAAAATAAAAGTATTTAGAGCTATCGATCCTCTCAAGAAAGAGGATGTTGTTCGAGGGCAGTACGTGGGTTATCTCGACGAGCCTGGCGTTGCTCCCGGCTCACGAACTGAGACTTATGCGGCAGTAAAACTCTTTGTGAACAACTGGCGTTGGGCCGGCGTCCCGTTCTATCTTCGCACTGGCAAATATCTCACCGAGACAACCCTTGAAGTTGTCGTGGAATTTAAGCATCCTCCACAACTCCTCTTCACGGGATCGCAAGAAACCTCTCCAAATATTCTTCGCTTTAGACTTGGTAAGAACGATGGTGTAGATATCGAACTCTTGGCGAAGGCGCCTGGCGATAATTTAGAGACATTGCCGGTTCAATTAAATGTGGAATTCAGCGCCGCATTGGGTGAACGACAAGAGGCCTACGAACGATTATTGCGGGCTGCTATGTCGGGAGATCATTTGCGCTTTACTCGCATTGATTCAGTCCTCGAGAGTTGGCGAATTCTAGAAAATGTAATTCATGATGAGACTCAGGTATATCCATATTTCAAGGGAACTTGGGGCCCTGAAAAGGTGGATGACTTAATCCCACAAGGATGGATTGATCTCTAAATTAAGTGGTGCGATTGCGAGCAATCGACTTTAATTGCGATCAACTTGAGGAGAGTTCAAAGAGATCAGGTTGAATAACCTTCAATTTGAATAGAGCTCAACTTGAATAGAGCTCAACTTGAATAGAGCTCAACTTGAATAGATCTCAAATTGAATGGCGCCGTAGACCAGGCCATCAATGGCGACGAACAAAGGCGCCAATTCTGCTTGTCGATCTTCAGATGCAATTATTTCGAATCTTGTCGGAACTTGAGCCACGTTTCTCGTAATGGATCTTCTATCTCCGAGAAGGACGGTGAAAGAACGATCGCCCAATTGAATCTTCGCAGCAGCCAAGCCGGATTTTGAGATTTGGAACTTGAGAATGTGGGTGGTCGAGTTTTCCG
>CAIMZW010000020.1 GCA_903846075.1 uncultured Actinomycetes bacterium | reverse complement strand
TTCTATGATGCGTCTTCTATCAGGTCCGCATCTTGCCCTGGGGGCAAAAGACTTAGCAGCTCTTGGAACATTCGCTTCTTCGCTGGGCCGAGAAGCAGGAAAAAATCGAACCAACAAAGTTGAGGAAGTCCTACTTACCTCGGAAGTTTCTACGATGGAGAATGAAGATTTTCCGCTCGGTTCCATCATCGATGCGCTTGAGGTAATTGAATCGGCTCCGGTCAACCAGTTCAGCAAAATTGGTTTAGCGCGATTGAGAAAATTCGCCGCTGATTTGGCTAATTTTCGACGTCGATTGGGTGGATCTGTAATTGATTCCATCATGGAGGCTGAAGAATTTCTCAACCTCAATGTTGAAGTCTTGGTAAGAAGTGGCTGGAAAACAGGACGTGGAAATCTCGATAAATTTGTCGATGAAGCTGCGAAGTTTGCTCGAACTGGAGGCTCTCTCTCTGGCTTTTTACGATGGCTGGAAGTCGCGGATAGCGAAGAAGGTGGTTTAAAGCCTGTCCCGGTTGAGATAAATCCTTCCGCAATTCAAATATTGACCATTCATCAAGCAAAAGGTTTGGAATGGGATGTCGTTGCAGTTCCAGGTCTTGCCAAGGGCAATTTTCCCAGCAGTGGCAAGGCTTCAGATATCTGGACAAAGAGCGTTGGTTCGCTTCCTGTTGCACTTCGAGGTGACCATGAGCAATTGGTGGACTTCACCTTTCCATTCTCTGAGGATGGAGTTAGCGCAGCCACCGTTAGCAAAGCTCTTAGCAGCTATGAAGATGACTGGAATTCTCACCGCGAACTTGAGGAATTGCGACTGGCGTATGTTGCCTTTACTCGAGCAAAGAAGAGACTTTTTGTGACCAGTTCGTGGTTTCGAGGTGGCGAGAAAGCAGTCGACCCGAGTTTTCTCTTCCAATGGGTCTATGAAGTGGATCAACTTTTGCATCCAAACACACCTCATAACCTGATGGAGAAGCCGGAGGGCTCAAATCCACTTCGCGAGAACCCCAAAAGCGGTCAATGGCCAAGACCAATTGCGCGACAGGACGAGATAATTCGATCTGCAGAATTTGTTACTAGCACATCGCCGATGACACTAGATGAGACGACCATCGAATCGTTACCCGAAAACCTTCGCTCACTAGCACGAGATGCACAAGCGATAATTGCTGAAGATTCTGCTCGTCGGGAACCGGCAAAGGTCTACTTGCCTTCTCGGCTTTCGGTCTCCGCTTTGATACATTTGAAGGAAAACCCGGGTGAGTTTGCCTCGATTATCCGCCGCCCGATGCCCAATCACATTGATCAATATGCGCGCAGAGGAACGGCTTTCCATAGTTGGGTCGAGCGAAGGTTTGTCTTCCCTGTTCTTATCGAAGATGAGTTACTGGACCAAGATCCACAGCCGAACTTTGATGAAATTCCCCTGCAAGAGCTACAGGAAAAGTGGTTGGCAAGTTCGTGGGCCGAGAGAACTCCAGTTGCCGTCGAGGTCCCCTTTGAAATGATTCTCGACGGAATTTTGATGCGGGGGCGAATTGATGCCGTCTATCAAGAGGGAAGGAAATTTGAAATAGTTGACTGGAAAACAGGGCGAGAAAAGTCGGGCGAAGATTTGAG
>CAIMZW010000019.1 GCA_903846075.1 uncultured Actinomycetes bacterium | reverse complement strand
TGCCGATCTTCTGAACAACGGTTTCGCTGGTGATCCCGGCATCTGCCAATGCAGAGTTTGCTTCGGCGATCGTTCCAGCCTTCGCAGTTACCGTGAATGCTGATCCACCTTTGAACTCGATTCCTAGGTGCAAACCTTGAACGCCAAGTGCGATTGCAGAAACGATTATCAATAGACCAGAAAAGGCATACCAACGTCGACGTTTGGCAATGAAATCGATAGAAGTTTCACCGCGATAAAGACGGCCTCCAAGTCCTGATAATGAACTCATGGCTTACGCCTCCTTTCCTGTTACAACACCCAAGCTCTTGGATGACAGACCTGATAATGGACGACCGTGGGCATAGAACGGCACTCGTGAGAGGACCGTCACCAGTGGCTTGGTAAAGAAGAAAACGACGAGGAGGTCAACCAAGGTCGTCAGACCCAGTGTGAAAGCAAATCCTCGAACGCCACCTACTGCGAAGAAGTAGAGCAGTACTGCCGCAATCAATGAAACTAAGTCGGCGGTGATGATGGTGTGTCTAGCTCGCGCCCAACCAGCTTCAACCGCGGTACGAAGCGACCTACCTTCACGAACTTCATCACGCAAGCGCTCGAAGTAAACAATGAAGGAGTCAGCAGTAATACCAATGGAGACGATCGCACCTGCGATTCCCGCGAGGGTAAGAGTGAACCCAATCCATTTTCCAAGAAGCAAGAAGGAGAGATAGGTAATTGCCGAAGCAACAATAAGCGAACCGAAGGAGACGAATCCAAGACCTCGGTAGTAGAGGAAGGAGTAAATGAGAACCAGACCAAGTCCAATCAGCCCCGCCAAAATTCCGGCGTGAAGTTGGTCAGAACCCAAGGTTGGTGAGATTTGCTGAACTTCGCCACGGTCAAAGGCAAGCGGCAAAGCGCCGTACTTCAACACATTCGCCAAATCAGTGGCATCAGTTTGAGTGAAGTTTCCTGTGATCTGAGCGCTACCGGAATTAATCGCTTCGTTAATCCGTGGTGCTGAAACAACCAGACCATCAAGAACGATAGCCACTTGATTAAGAGGTGTAGCTAGCTTGGTTACTCGAGTAGTCAGCGCACCAAACTTCTTGGTTCCATCTCCATTGAAGTTCAAAAGTACATACCAACCACTCGCACCTTGCTGATCAATCGCAGCGCTGGCGGTTGAAACCTGGCTACCGAGAACCTCGGCTGGAGCCAAAATATATTTTGCATCTCCGGAACGGCTACAGGAGATGATGGTCGAATTCGGGCTATCGACTCCGCCGCCTTCACGATTAGATGCTTTAGAGCAATCCAGGGCAGCAAACTTATTATTCAACTCTTGGGTTACTCCGGAAGCCAGTGTCGCAACATTCTTGGCTGGAGCCGTTGCCGTCTTAGGGGTCGTAGTAACTGTTCCAGCGATGGTGGCACTTGGCGCACCTTCATAAAGGACTTGGCGGAAGCGAAGTTCAGCGGTCTGACCGACGAGTTCAACAATCCTTCGCCCCGTCTCGCCAGGAACCGAGATGACAATCTGGCGATTGCTGCCACTTCCTTGAGCAGAAACTTCGGATTCAGCAACACCTAGGGAGTTCACGCGCTGGCGGATAATCGAGACTGCTTGATCGATTGCCGCAGAGGTGACTTTTCCTCCTGCCGATACTCGTGGTTGAAGGGTGACGCTGGTACCGCCTCTAAGGTCGAGTCCGAGCTTTATCTTGGTTGCGCTCTGAAAAACCGCCAAGACCGAGAAACCAATAATCACCAAGAACAAAATGGCGATGGTTCGTCCCGAATGTCCAGGAGATTTGAGCGCTTTAGAAGTTTGTGCCGACATGAGGGGCAAGTCTAGGCATCATTGGCTGGCGTGTCGAAAAGCGAGAGAGTTGGTGGCGCGCTCTCGGTTCCAGCAGGGGCAGTAAGCCCTAAATGAGCCCATCCGAGTGAGGTGGCAATACGACCTCGCGGGGTTCGGGCTAAAAATCCCATACGGACCAAAAATGGCTCGGCCAAACTCTCTAAAGTTTCGGCCTCTTCCCCGATTGCCATTGCTAGGGTGGAAATTCCCACCGGTCCGCCATTGAATCGATGAATGAGAGCGTCCAAAACCGATTGGTCGAGGCGATCTAGCCCAAGGCGATCCACTTCGTAGATCTCCAATGCTGCCCGAGTATCGTCCAAAGTGATGACACCTGAACCGTGCACTTGAGAATAGTCGCGAACTCGGCGAAGAAGACGGTTAGCAACTCGAGGTGTGCCGCGAGATCTCGAACCAATTTCGGCAATAGCGCTCTGATGAATCTCCACATCTAAAAGCGATGCACTTCGTTCCACGATATGAGAGAGATCTGAATCGGAGTAATAATCAAGTTGAGCAGTGAAGCCAAAGCGATCGCGAAGCGGGCTGGGAAGCAATCCGGCTCGGGTAGTCGCACCGACAAGAGTGAAATGTGGCAGTTCAAGCGGAATCGCAGTCGCCCCTGCACCCTTGCCAACAATCACATCGACTCGAAAATCCTCCATCGCCAAATAGAGCAACTCTTCGGCAGGTCTGGACATTCGATGAATCTCGTCGAGAAAGAGGATCTCTCCTTCAACTAATGACGAAAGAATCGAGGCTAAGTCCCCCGCGTGTTGAATTGCGGGACCGCTGGTGATTCGAATGGGCGCGTTCATCTCTGTCGCAACAATCATGGCCAAGGTGGTCTTGCCTAATCCCGGTGGACCAGAGAGCAAAATGTGGTCGGCTGGACTTTGCCGATTGCGTGAGGCCGAGAGAAGAAGATCTATCTGATTAGCGACCCGTGTCTGCCCTACAAACTCTTTGAGAGTTTTAGGACGAAGGGCCTGCTCTTGAAATCTTTCTTCTTCGCGAAGTTCCTCAATCATCGGCGTTCCTCAATCATCGGCGTTCCTCATTCATCGGCGTTCCTCATTCATCGGCGTGCCTCATTCATCGGCCTAGCCCTTTAATTTGTAAGGCGCGTCTTAGTAGAGCGCTAATTTCAACTTCTTCGCTATGCTCTCCCACTTCTTCTGCCAAAGCGTCGACGGTCTCTTTGCTTTCACGCGGAGAGAAACCCAAGTTAGCCAAACCGGTCTCCACCGAAATTCGCCAACTTTGATTGGCGCTTTGCTGATGCGATGGTGATGAACCAACATGGGTAAGGAAAGGAGCAGCCTTCTCTTTCAACTCTAAGACAACTCTCGCCGCACCTTTCTTGCCAAGACCTGGAATTTTCTCCAGCCGAGCTGCATCTTCGTTCACGATTGCGTGGGCAAGCTCGGAAACGTCGTAAACGCTGAGCGCGGCTTGGGCAACTTTCGGACCAATGCCCGTGACCGTCTGAAGTAGTTCAAAAAAATCGCGGGCTGCCACGCTCTCAAAGCCAAAGAGCGTTAGAGAATCTTCCCGAACCATCAATGAAGTGAAGAAGTGAGTGCGTTCGCCCAGGACAAGGGAGGCAGAAATTCTGGGCGAGATTTGAACAAGTAATCCGACTCCCCCGACTTCGAGAACGGCGCTATTTATCGATGTGGAAAGGACAGTTCCGGAGAGGGATGCAATCACGAAATTGCCAACTTCTTTAATCGAACCTTCTCTTTTGCTAAGGCTGCGGCGCGCAAATTATCGCCTGATCCACGCCAATGGTGGCAAATGGCGAGCGCTAATGCATCAGTGCTATCTACCGGTTTAGGAATTTCATCCAACTTCAACAATCGTTGCACCATGGTGGCAATTTGAGTTTTATCGGCTCTGCCCGAGCCAGTAACAGCCGCCTTTACTTCACTCGGTGTGTGCATCATGACCGGAATTCCAGCCCTTGCGGCGATCAACAGCGCTACTCCCGCGGCTTGGCCAGTGGCCATTGCGGTTCGAACATTTAATTGTGAAAAGACACGTTCGACTGCGATGACATCAGGAGAATACTTTTCGACCCACAACAAAAGTTGGGTCTCCAGTTCGAGTAACCGAAGTTCAAGCGACAAATCTGGCGAGGTTCGAATAACCCCCACCCCGACCATCGTCAGCACCTGCGAGGCTGACTTATCAACCACTCCAAGTCCGCATCGGGTCAGGCCAGGATCTACGCCAAGAACTCGCATTGCCATCCCCCTTCCGACGCGCAACAGACTATGGGCAATATTCCGCCTGCTATGAGCCTAACGAGGAAGACAAATTCCCTAACCTAGGCTCGCCATTACCTCATCCGAGACATCAAAATTCCCATAAACATTTTGAACGTCATCCAATTCTTCGATGGCATCAATCAACTTAAAGACCTTCTCAGCCGTTTCAGCATCAAGTTGAACAGAGACAGACGGCAAGAATGAGCTATCGGCTGATTCATAATCAATCCCGGCTGTCTGTAACGCAGTACGAACTGCAACCAGATCGGAGGGGGCGGATACAACTTCAAAGGAATCACCCAAATCGTTAACCTCTTCGGCTCCGGCATCGAGCACGCTCTCCAAGATTCGGTCCTCGGTAATGCTGGGATCCGATTTCGCGATGATGATGACACCCTTGCGGTTGAACATGTACGAGACGCTGCCTGGGTCTGCCATATTTCCACCATTGCGAGTGACGGCGACACGAACTTCTGATGCAGCTCGGTTGCGACTATCAGTCAAACATTCGATGAGAAGAGCAACACCATTGGGGCCATAACCCTCATACATGATGGTCTGCCAGTCAGCGCCACCTGATTCCAGACCGGCGCCACGCTTGATTGCGCGTTCGATGTTGTCGGCAGGCATGGAATTTTTCTTCGCCTTGGCAATGGCATCGAAGAGTGTCGGATTGCCCGTTACATCTGCACCACCTGCTCGCGCCGATACTTCAATCGCCTTAATCAACTTGGCAAAGTTTTTTGCCCGACGAGAATCGATAACTGCCTTTTTATGCTTGGTGGTTGCCCATTTGGAATGGCCTGACATTTAGTGCTCCTATATCCGGGAAAGGTCGCTACAGACCTCTTCGACGAAAAATTTGTGTATCCGATTATCTCCTGAAATTTCTGGGTGAAACGACGTTGCTAGCAAGTGTCCGGCTCGAACTGCGACCGGATGGGCGACGCCTTCAATTTCTACCTCAGCCAATACCTCTACTTGCGGGCCAACTTGCTCTACCCAAGGTGCTCGAATGAAGATTCCTTTGATCGGCACATCGGAAATACCCGAAAAGTGGAGATCCTCCTCGAAGGAGTCAACCTGACGGCCAAAGGCATTGCGTCGAACGGTTATATCCAAGCCGCCGAAAGTTTCCTGGTCATGTGCCAGATTCGCTACTCGATCGGCCAACAAAATCATTCCAGCGCACGAACCGTAAGTGGGCATCCCGCCTCGGATCCGTTCCACCAGAAGGTCAAAAAGACCAAAACTTCGAGCCAATTTGGCGATTGTCGTAGATTCCCCACCGGGGATTACCAAGGCGGCAACCTTGGCAATCTCCTCATAGGTTCGGACCGGAGCGGCTACTACGCCGAGATCTGTCAGCGCGTGAATATGCTCTCGAACATCGCCCTGGAGTGCTAGAACTCCTACGAGCATCGTTACCAGCCTCGCTCTGCCAATCGATGGGGAACAGGAATGTCGGCAACATTGATTCCGACCATCGCATCACCAAGACCGCGAGAAACGTCAGCAATCACTTTAGGATCAGTGAAGTAGGTAACTGCTTTAACGCAGGCAGCAGCGCGCTTGGCGGGATCGCCAGATTTGAAAATTCCGGAACCAACAAAAACCCCATCAGCACCTAACTGCATCATCATTGCTGCATCGGCTGGGGTTGCAATTCCACCAGCGGTAAAGAGAACAACAGGAAGTTTTCCGGTTTGGGCGACTTCTTGCACCAACGCAAAAGGTGCCTGTAATTCTTTGGCTGCGACATAAAGTTCATCTTCTCGCATGGAGGTCAGGCGACGAATCTCCTGGGAGATCTTGCGCATATGGGTAGTCGCATTGGAAACATCTCCTGTTCCCGCTTCGCCCTTAGAACGAATCATGGCAGCACCTTCATTGATGCGACGAAGCGCCTCGCCAAGATTTGTAGCACCGCAGACGAAAGGAATTGTGAAATTCCATTTATCAATATGATTTTCATAATCCGCCGGGGTCAATACTTCTGATTCGTCGATGTAATCGACACCGAGGCTCTCCAACACCTGTGCCTCAACAAAATGACCGATACGAGCCTTTGCCATAACGGGAATCGAGACCGCCGCCTGAATTTTCTCAATCATGTCTGGATCCGACATCCGAGAAACTCCACCCTGGGCCCGGATATCGGCCGGTACTCGTTCTAAGGCCATGACCGCAACCGCACCCGAATCTTCGGCAATCTTCGCTTGCTCGACATTGACCACATCCATGATCACTCCGCCTTTAAGCATCTCCGCCATACCGCGCTTTACTCGGGCAGTGCCCACCTCATGCGATGACTTGGCGTGCGAAAGTGATTCCGACATCTCAAACTCCCTGTTAGTTCAGCGGTGCCCAAAGCAGGCACCTTCAGAAGTTCGTAGTCTACTTTGAAGCCGAGGCGCTCGCGCTCGCTGAAGGCGAGGCTGGGGCCGGATAGCCGAACTTGACCGGAGTATTAGTCAACATAATCCAGGTTTGACCCGGGTTGAGGTTGGCCGGGGTGCCGTTAGCCAAAGTCCAGGTAGTTCCAGAAAGGGAATCTGGCCTCGTCCAATTCACCGAAATCGCGCGACCATCCCGAAGCAAATAACCGGTCCCGGTTCCGACGGTATTGCTAAATGGCGTGACACCACCAAATTTATCCTTGTACTCCGAAGGGGTAATCGAAACGCTTTGAATCAGAATATTGGTACCACCGAGGGCCACCCCTGAGGCTGCAAGATCGGGAAAGCCATCTTGACCGAGGTGCCAGCGATTGTCTGCATCAGACCAAGTGATTTCATAATCCGCAGCCGGCCAATTGACCTTCGCTGAAATTATTTTTGCACCCACTGAAGGCATTGGACCAAAAGTGAAACCGATAGGCTTCACAGTATCGATTGCCGTTGGATTCTTCTTTAAGGTCTCGGCCATGATCACGTTTGGTCTAAATATTAAATTGGTTGGGGCAAATCGAGTGTTATCTCGATAGTAAACATTTGTACCGTTTCGATCTGCACTCAAATTCACCAAATTGGCTGCGTTAATTCGCGGATAGAAGAGTGACTGCGCTCCACTAAAAGCAAAACCTACGCGACCGTATTGAGCCAAAATATCTAAATCACTAATTCGAGCTGAGCGAACTGGACCGATAATCTCGGGCAATTTTTGAGAATAGATAGCCGCAAGGCGAGTGAGCCCACCTTCGACTTGTTCCACATAAACAATGTCGGCGCTTTCTAAACCTATTTGAGGATGAGCAGGTCTCGTGTCATCAACCTTGACGGCAAGGACCGGGCCATTGCTTCCCGGTAAATCCGTCAACACATTTTTCACGACAACCGGAGTTGGCGATTCCGATGTGCCTTGCGAGGCGCTCTTGGATGAGCCTCCGCACGAGGTCAATAGCAACCCCAAGGAAACACCTACGATGATTACTTTTTTCATGCAATATCGTCCTCAAAGGAGTAGCGAAGCGGAAGTGGCGCGTGACCGGCCAACCGGAAAATTCGAAAAACTAGCTTTGAACGCAGATGTTTAACTGCATTCACCGCTTCTAGATGAATATTGACAGCAACTTTAATCTTTGCCGAAATGGTAGTTAATTCAGAGAGCAGGCTTGGCGTAATCGCATCCCCAAGATCATCGGCTTCGCTTTGAATCAGACTTAAAGATTGAGAGAGCGAACTCTCGGCTTCACTTCGTTCAACGATGGATGCCTCTCGAGCTTGAAAGGCGGCGCTAGCGAGCAGCACATACGTGGCTGGATCCAGATCGGGTTGATGGGCAATCTCAATCGCAATAGCGGCTCGACGTTGTAATAGTGCATCAAGGTGCTCCCAAGATGTCTCGACTCGATGGTGAAGTCGATCCAATCGAGTCGCCGAGAAGGAGAGATACCAGGCCAGGATAAGAGCCAAGATGACCACGAGAAATACTATTTTCAACATGGAATTCGTCACTGCAATCGCCTCCGATTCCACATTCTGTTTTCTGATCCTAACTTCACGCCATCGTTACCGACCAACGCTAACTCGTAAACACTCATAATTTGCTCCGCAACAGTCTGCCAATCAAATTTCTCTGAGTATTCCAGAGCCCGTGCCGACAATTCCTGGCGGCGATTTTGATCGCGCAAGAGTTCAATGAGGATTTTCGCTAGGTCTTTAGAGTTTTCGGAGTCGAAAAGTGCTCCGTACTCCCCACTTACAAGTAAGTCCGAAAAAGCGGGAATGTCACTCGCAACGATCGGGGTACCGGCCGCCATTGCTTCCGCCAAAATAATTCCAAAGGATTCTCCGCCGGTATTTGGGGCAATATAAATTTCAACCGACTTAAAAAAGGACGCCTTCTCCTCTTCTGAAAGCCGACCCAAGAATTTAGTTCTTTCGGCGATTGACGGTGGGAAAACTTTCTTCACCTCATCAGAGTCGCCAGGACCAGCAATGAGAAGTTGCACATCGGGAAAGGCCTTGGCCACAATCGGCATCGCTTCTAAAAGTACTGATAGTCCTTTTCGGGGTTCAGTAAATCGCCCAATGAATCCAATGGTTCGACCAGATTGCCAGATGGGATTTGGCTCTGCCTCGTGTAATTTCGTGGAATTAATGCCATTAGGAATTACTACCGCTTCAGTTTCAAAATGATCTTTAAGAGTTTGTCTTGCCATTTCGCTGACGGCAATTCGAGCAGTTAATTTTTCCAGAACTGGTTCAAGAATCGGGCCGATGGCGTAAATAGCTTTTTGTTTAGGCGAGGCCGCGTGGAATGTTGCAACCATGGGACCTTCACTTGCCCAACAAGCTAAGAGCGAAAGTGATGGAATTGCCGGTTCATGTAAATGTAATAGATCGAAATCACCATTGGCAATCCACTGCCTGACCCGAGAGGAGGCAAGTGGTCCAAAAGAAATTCGAGCCACTGCGCCATTAAATGGAATCGCCACAGGTCGTCCTGCCGAAACTAGCCACGACTCTTGTATGTTCGAATCGTCAGTGACGGGAGCGAACACTGAAACGTCGTGACCTTGATTAATAAAGTATTCGGCTAACTCCTTAATGTGTATCTGCACTCCCCCGGGCGTATCCCACCCGTATGGACAGACCATTCCAATTTTCAATTTCTTGTTCACGTTACATCAGCCGATGTTCTCTCGATGAAATCGCCATCGATCCAAATCCGTTGCAACATATGCCAATCGGAGGTAGACGCTCGAATCGCCTTCTCAAAGCGCGTCGCAGAAATTTGTGTCATCGCTTTTACCTTCTCCGGTTGCGTCCCCTCACTTGGGACCGAAATCGGCGCCTCGAAGGTGATGCGAATGCCATTGCCTTCATATTTGACGTAAGCATTAATGAGATCGGCACCGGTTTGGATCGCCAAGAGCGCCGGGCCAGCAGGCATCCGTGCCGGAGCACCAGCAAATTGAACTTCAATTCCCGACTGGGATAAATCTCGGTCAGCAACAAGAGCGACGAGTTTGCCGGAGCGCAATCGCTGTGCCAAGACCGCTATCACCCGGGAATTCAAATCTAAAACTTCCATCCCAATGTTTTGGCGATAGGTCAGGAATTTTCGAAAAAGTTTCTCAGGTTCCAAATGTTCTGCCACCGTCGTTAATGGAATTCCCGTAGCGCAAAAATATGCCCCCGCATGATCCCAATTCCCAGCATGTGGCAATGCAACGATGCAGCCCCGACCTTCTGCAATCGGTTCCCGAAGAAAATGCTCGCCATTAACGACAACCGTAGAAATTGTCCGCTCTTTGCTCCACTTCGGAAACCTAAATGTGTCGCACCAATATCGAAGATAAGAACGCATTCCTTCTCTCGTCATCGCATCTAGTTCGACTGAGTTCAGTGTCGGGTGAAAGCGCTGGTAGTTGGAGCGAAGGCGTTGAATCTGTTTTCCATTCTTCTTAAAAATGAAATCCGCTGCGCGATCGGCCAATCGATAAGCCGTTTTCTCAGGAAGCCATTGAGTGATCTTCCATAAGGAGGAATAGAGCAGATAGGTAAGACTCGATCTGGACATTAGGCCGTCCTTGTAGCTCGATACACGATAAGCAGTCTTTCAACCATCGTGTAAACGCTTGCTAATGCCAGAATCCACATACCTACCGCCAAGATGTAGGGAACTCCAAGGCCATTAAATCCGATACTTATCAGGGCAATAATGAGTCTTTCGGTTCTCTCGGCAAAGCCTCCGTTGCATTCAATATCTAACGATTCTGCTCTTGCCTTGATGTACGAGACCAAACCACCAGCGACCAGCGCAATGATGACCACATTGGTGAGCCGGTCATAACTATTAATGAGATAAAGCAGAACTCCTGCCAGAATGCTGGCATCGCTGATTCGATCGAGAGTGGAATCGAGCAAGGCTCCCCATGAGCTCGTTCCTGATTCTGAGAGCCGCGCCATAGTTCCATCGAGAACATCGAAGAGGATAAAGAAGAGGCTGACCAAGGTCCCAGCCAAAAAATCGCCACGCGGAAAGAAAAAGAGGGCAGAGACGACCGTTCCAATACCACCCGTCGCGCTGACCATATTGGCGGATATGCCCAAGCCGAGCAGAGCCCGACACAGAGGTGTGATGAGCCGGGTAATCGGTTTTCGTAATGAACCTTGAAGCATCGCGCTCATCGTAGGCTTCACTCCTATGAGCCACCTAATAAATCCCGCGAAATTGGTGAAATTTTGAACCACAACATCTCCATAATCGGGCCAGCAAGCGAAGAAATTGCTCGAATTCTCGAAATTGAGCCGACAGACCTCGAAAGTGCGGATATCGCGCTCTTCATTGTCAGCGCAGTCTCAGGTTTCTCTGACGAGGTGACCAAGGGTTGGGAGTTTGCCCGTGAGCACTACATTCCCAGTCTCATTGCGATAGTTGACTTGGATAAGAGCGAGATCGATTTTGACGATATGGCTGCAATAGTCGGCAAGACCCTAGACCCTGTCGTAACTCCGTATCTCGTCCTTCACTCTGATGAAGGTTTCCCCACTGCCCTGATCAATTTAGCGACTCTCGGAATCACCGATTACTCCCTCGGATTACGTAAAAGCCTGGAGAGCGAACCGGAGCACCGCGAGTTGGTTGAACCATTTCGCGAAGAGTTCCTGGAGGCGATGGAGGTTGGTGGCGAAGCTGCATTTGAGGCCGGCGTTCTTTTCCCTGCAATTCCCCTAGCCACACATATCAAATTAGGCGTGAGAGAAATTCGAGAATATTTAGATCGAAACCCAAGCCTCGGCTAATTGATTTCGCGTTACTTGCAAAAGTTGTGGCAATACTTTTGTCTGTCCGATGATCGGCATGAAATTCGAGTCGCCACTCCAGCGCGGCACCACATGTTGGTGAATATGTTCGGCAACGCCAGCACCAGAGATTGCGCCTTGGTTCATTCCGAGATTAAATCCTTTGGCACCGGCAACTTTGCGAATGACCTTCATGGATTTTGCAGTCAACTCAGAGATCTCATTGCGCTCGTCCTCGGTTAAATCCGTTAAATCCGCTACGTGACGATATGCACAAACCAGAACATGTCCGATGTTGTACGGATACAAATTCATCACTACGTAGGCATGAACTCCTCTGCCGACGATGAGGCCTTCTTCATCACTCATGGCTGGAATCGCGCAGAACGGACAAGGAATGTCGTTATCGGGAAGCGGTCGATTCTCCCCCGACAAATAACTCATTCGGTGCGGTGCCCACATTCGTTGCCAATTATCGGCAACGCCAGCACCGCCCGTGAGTACTTCATCCATGGCTAGACCTGTGTGCGATACGCGATTGTTTTCAGGACATCAGCAATTGCATCTACAACTGGAATCCCATTGCGTTGCTCACCATTGCGAAGTCGGAACGAAACAGCACCAGCGTTCTGATCTTCTTCTCCGGCAATCATCATGAAGGGAATCTTCTCCAATTGGGCATTGCGAACTTTCTTCTGCATCCGATCATCTGATGAGTCGATATCCACTCGAATTCCGGCCTTGCGCATCTGCATCACGACATCCTCCAGATATGGAGTGAATTCTTCGGCTACTGGGATGGCTCGAACTTGAACCGGTGCCAACCACGGTGGGAATGCACCTGCATAATGTTCGGTCAGAACTCCGAAGAAACGTTCGATAGAACCAAAGAGCGCTCGGTGAATCATGACCGGACGTTGGCGGGAACCATCTGAGGCTACGTACTCCAAATCAAATCTATTCGGCAATTGGAAATCTACTTGGATCGTCGACATCTGCCAGGTTCGACCAATCGCATCCTTGGCCTGAACTGAAATCTTTGGGCCATAGAAAGCAGCGCCGCCTGGATCGAGTACAAGTTCCAAGTTCTGCTTCTGAGCAGCTAACCGCAAAGTCTCTGTCGCAACTTCCCAATCTTCATCGCTGCCAACAGACTTTTCGGGATTCTTCGTTGAAAGCTCGAGATAAAAATCTTCCAGACCATAATCTCGAAGCAAGTTAAGGACGAAAGTTAAGAGTGAATCTAACTCCTCCGCCATTTGATCTTTGGTGCAATAAATGTGTGCGTCATCCTGGGTAAATCCACGAGCTCGCGTTAGACCATGAATTACGCCAGATTTTTCGTATCGGTAAACAGTTCCAAATTCAAAAAGTCGAAGCGGAAGTTGGCGATATGACCGCGAACTCGAACGGAAAATTAAATTATGGAACGGGCAGTTCATCGGCTTCATGTAGTACTTCTGGCCAGCCCGTTTGATGGTGCCATCGGAATGAAATTCCTCATCCATCACCATCGGCGGGTACATTCCTTCGGAATACCAATCCAGGTGACCGGAAGTTTCAAAGAGCGCAGCCTTGGTTAAGTGAGGCGAATAAACGAATTCGTACCCCTCTTCGGTGTGACGCTTGCGTGAGTACTCCTCCATCGCCTGTCGAATAATTCCGCCCTTAGGATGAAAGACCGCCAAGCCAGAACCGATCTCCTCTGGGAAAGAGAAGAGATCTAACTCAGTTCCGAGTCTTCGGTGATCGCGCTTTTCAGCTTCGATCAAGAGTTGCAGGTAAGAATCTAATTCCTCTTGCGATGCCCAAGCGGTTCCATAAATTCTTTGCAGCATTGGATTCTTTTCCGAACCGCGCCAATAGGCGGAGGCTGACTTCATTAACTTGAATGCTGGAATGTGCTTGGTGCTTGGAAGATGTGGTCCCCGGCAGAGATCGCCCCAGACTGGGTTTCCATCTCTACCTAAATTGTCGTAAATCGTTAATTCGCCGGCACCGACTTCGACACTGGCACCATCTGCATCACTTGCGTTGGATTTAAGTCCGACGAGTTCGCACTTGTATGGCTCGGCCTTGAGTTCAACCAAGGCGTCCTCTTCAGTAACAACTCGGCGTCTAAATCGCTGACCTGCCTTAACGATCTTGCGCATCTCAGATTCAAGTTTTTCTAAATCTTCAGGAGTAAAGGGGCGCTCGGGGTCAAAGTCATAATAGAAACCATCTGTAATCGGAGGTCCGATTCCGAGTTTGGTCTCTGGAAAGACTTCTTGAACTGCTTGCGCAAGTACGTGAGCAGTCGAATGACGAAGAACCGCCAAGCCTTGAGGCGATGAAATTGAAATGGATTCGACGACGTCACCTTCGAAAAGTTCAGTCCAGAGGTCACGCAACTCACCGTTAACCAAGCAAACGACAATCTCGGATCGATCCGCAAATAGGTGTGTGGGTCGTTGGCTCGCCTCTATTGAGGTCGCAACGCCATCTACCGTGACGGAAATATGGTTTGCTTCACTGGACATAAGCGCAGGTTATCAAGAATTGGGGTTGGCTCGGGCGAAGGCGCTGAACTCTTCTTGCATCACACTCAAAATTGGTTGAGACGCGAGCTCTCGCCCATCCATTGATTCGACAATCTGAATCTCGCGAATTGACGAGAGGAGAAAAATTCCGTCCGCTCGAGAGACCATGGCTTTTGTCACATCAGCCTGATGAAAGTCTGGAAAAATTTCGAGGGCAACCTGACGGACAATTCCAGGCAGACAAGTTGAGTCCAGTGGTGGAGTAAGGATTTGGCCATCTACTAAGAATCCGACATTGGAGTAGGTTGCCTCGGCAACATTTCCCGCTTCGTTGAAGAAAAGAACGTCATCAAAACCATGCTTTTGAGCCCACCGGAGGGCAGTAGCCGACGCTGCATAAGATCCGGTCTTGGCATCCAATAACTGAGTCATGGCTGGGCGGATTAGTGGATATCGACCGAGCTTGCCCAAAGCAGAAACGGGATACTCAACCTCATGAGTAATGAGTAGGTCTCCATTGGAAAAGCAGGTAATACGCAGCCTGCCCGGACCAACAATCTCACTACGGTTCACCACTTCTTTCGAAATTCGCTTGACCTCCTCTAAGTCAACATTTCCAAATTCCATCGCCATGAGCGAATTGCTTAATCGATCCAAATGTCTGCGAAGGAAATAGATTGTTTCGCCTTCGGTTCGAATGGTTTCGAAGGCGCTATCGCCACGAAGCCACGGGTGTGCAGATACCGGAAGATCAATTCGATCACCGGAGAGGTACTCGCCGTTAAAAAAAATTGAACTCATCAGATTACCCCCTTCGCAATTGACATTAACCGACGCGCCTTTAGTTCCGTCTCTTCCCATTCTTGCTCCGGGTCGCTGCCCCAAGTGATTCCTGCTCCAGTGCCGAACTTCAGAATTTCATCATTCGCGCGCCAGAAAGTTCGTATCGCTACCGAGAGCACAGCAGTTCCTTGATAAACGTAACCTAATACTCCGCAATAAGGGCCTCGTATTCCTTCATGCGATTGGATCACTTGAAGGGCCGAACTCTTGGGAGCTCCGCTGATAGATCCAGCAGGCAAGAGCGATGAAAATATTTCCACCCACGATGCATCTTCTCGAAGGGTGCCCGTTACGTCTGAGACCAAATGGTACAAACCTGGATGTTGTTCAACGCCGAGCAATCGAGGCACTTCGATAGAACCCGGCAGGCATATTCGACCAAGATCGTTTCGAATCAAATCGACAATCATGATGTTTTCTGCGCTGTCTTTTTGCGCAAAAATCGTTGAGGCGGAAGTTCCCTTGATGGGACTGGAAAGAACTCGACGAGTTCCACCGGTTTCTTCTATGTGCAAGAAAAGTTCGGGCGAAGCAGAGGCGATTTCCAGACCGGGCAGGCTGAGGAATGCCGCATGTTTGGCCGGATTGCCCAAAAGCAATCTTCCGAAGAGTCCGGCCATTTCACCTGAAAATGGCGCACTCAAAATTCGGCAGGCATTGACCTGATAGACCTCACCTCGGGCTATTAAAGTTCGAATCTCCTCGACGTATCTGAGAAACTGGGATTGAGTAAACGAACTTTCCCAATCCGATTCCACCGGATAAAAATCCTGACTTCGATGTTCCGATCTCCTGACTGAACCGAATCTGGCGAGGGTAACTTCCCCCTCAAAGTTAACCTGAACCGCCCAAAATCCCGGCTCTTCCAGAGATCGCGGGTCGGAGGAAATCTCCAATAAATCCGTAGCCCGCCACCCATCCATCCAGAATTCAGGTTCAGAAGGTGTGGTCACAATCCCCACGCTACCTCTTGGATTGGTCTACTGGGCGGGGTTTAGGATAGATTTCGCACCGCTTAATAAGAAGTAAATAAATATGCGGACGTAGCGCAGTTGGTAGCGCGGAACCTTGCCAAGGTTCAGGTCGCCGGTTCGAACCCGGTCGTCCGCTCCATTGAATGTATGGCAGTACTCGTTTAGCGAGATCGGCTTTAACGAAAACAAGGTGGAGTGGCCGAGAGGCGAGGCTCAGGACTGCAAATCCTGCCACACGGGTTCAAATCCCGTCTCCACCTCCATAATTACTCCAATGAATCCGTCGGACTCCACAAATACCCTCGCCCTGGACATCGGTGCGACCAAGATTGCGCTGGCAATTGTGGATGGCGAAAATCGAATTCTCCGACGTTCGGAAGTGAAATCCCAGCAACCAAATCTTGCGAATGAATTACTCAAAGGAATCAAATCGCTTCTCTCTGGCGAGAAAAGTATCGCTTCGATCGGAATCGCCTCAGCAGGTCCAATTGATCGCAGGCTAGGCAACATCAGCCCAGTAAACATCCCGCAGTGGCGTGACTTCCCTATTGTTGAAAACCTGAAAAATGAATTCACGGAGATCAATCCCGTTCTCATTCAAGATGCAGTTGCCGTTGCCCTTGCCGAACATCGATTAGGCGCTGGAAGTGGATTCAGCGATATGTTGGGAATGGTGGTCTCGACCGGAGTCGGTGGCGGTTTAATAATTAACAACCACATTCATCATGGTCTAACGGGTAATGCTGGTTTCTTTGGACATCATTCGATTTCCTATCTGGACGAAGAGTGCAATTGCGGCAGACGTGGCTGCGTTGAAATGTACGCGCGAGGGCCAGCAATGGTTTCGAGAGCAATCCAATCTGGATGGGAGTGTGCAGAAGATTTCAAAGCGCTCGCCCAGTCGGCGCGTGAAGGCAACGACATTGCGCAAGAAGCAATTGATTTCGGAGCCAGAGCTTTGGCTGTAGGAATTGCCAACGTGATGGCCATTGTGGACGTGAATGTTGTTGTGGTTGGTGGTGGGGTTTCCTTAGCAGGCGAGGTCTATTGGGCCAAACTTCGAGAACATTTCAATAATGAAATCAAACAAGTCGGCTTTGTTCGTGAGGCGCAGATAATTCCAGCCACGTTGGGCGCTGATGCGGGACTTCTGGGCGCAGTTCTTGCAGCTCGCGAGATGCTTTAAGGTTGGAGGCTGTATCGAGGAAGAAAGGAGAAGACGAAGATGTTGGAAGAATCAACGAGACCTTGGGGTCGGTACGAAGTCCTTCAAGAATCACCACTGCATAAAGTGAAGAACATCTATGTCTCTCCTGGAAAACGACTTTCCTATCAGCGTCACCAGTTCCGAGCGGAACATTGGTTCATCGTTCAGGGTGAGGCGGAAGTCACTATAAACGATGAAAATTTCCATTTATCTGCGGGTGAATCTATTCAATTCCCAATTGGGGCATGGCATCGGGTTGCAAATCACGGTGAAATCGAATTGATTTTTGTTGAGGTTCAAACCGGAACATCGTTCGGCGAAGACGATATCGAACGTAAGGACGATGACTTCGGCCGAGTCGTGTAACATTCCACCACCGAGGACGATTGGCTCAGCGGTAGAGCACCACATTGACATTGTGGGGGTCACTGGTTCGATCCCAGTATCGTCCAC
>CAIMZW010000018.1 GCA_903846075.1 uncultured Actinomycetes bacterium | reverse complement strand
TCTCCCACTCAATGCGTAAAACCCGTCGTCGCTGGAATCCAAATATCCAACGCGTCCGTACCTTGGTTGCCGGTACCCCAAAGCGTCAAAATGTCTGTTCTTCTTGCTTGAAGGCGGGCAAAGTTTCTCGCTAGTTTCTCGCTAGTTTCTCGCTAGTTCTTTCTAGTTCACCCGAAGTGGCGGTAGCCACTCTCGAACCCAGCAGGAATACCTCTCACTGCGATACCTGAACCTTCATTTGTTCGCCCAATCACCCATGACCCCTCTGGTATTGGAATGCCGGATTCCAGCGTTGCCAGAAAATGATGGTCTTCTCCCCCGCCAAGGACCCATTTCCACACATCTGTATCCAATTCTTCGGCAAGTGCCTTCAGCAGTTTAAAGTCTGGAATTGCACTCAATAACTCTGGATCAATCGAAAATTGAACTCCAGAAGCCTTAGCCAAATGCATTAGTTCCGAGTGCAGACCGTCACTGATATCAATCATCGATGTGGCACCAGATTCGGCAAGAAGAGCCGCCTTCTTATATCCGACTTTAGGCTTGCGATGAAGGTCAAGCGCACGTCTAGCCGCTGGAGTATCGAGAACCTTTCCGCTCTGCAACATCTCAAGACCTGCGGCTGACCACCCTGGTAGATCTGAAATAACGATGTTCTCACCGGCTTTCGCCCCGGATCGAGGGATAGCCTTTTTGCGAGCTTCTAACGAACCAATCGCAGTTATGGAGATGACCATCGTCTCGGAGATGGAAAGATCTCCCCCTACAGCCACAGCTCCGACGAGATTGCACTCGGCTTGAATTCCGTTGGCTAGCTCACGAATTTGAACGACCGAAAAATCTTTCGGAAGTCCTGCTGTAATCAATATGTAGGAAGGCTTCGCCCCCATCGCAAAAATATCGGCGAAATTTGCCGCGGCGATTTTTGCACCTATCTCTGCCAAGCCACTCCAACTTCGCTTGAAATGAACACCTTCCACTGCCATGTCTGCAACGGCAACTTGATCGTGTTGGGAAACACGAATAACCGCACCATCATCACCAATTCCTAAAAGAATATCTGGGCGAGGATGGAAAAAGATTTCGCCAAGGGCGGCAATTAACTCTGCCTCACTAGCCATCTTCCCTCCCTCCCGAATACGCCCTTACCAATTGCCAAGGTTAAGCGGTAACCTAGAAGCCTACTGAGCCGCAGCGTCGCGATTTTGTCTCAACTTTTACCAGCGGTTTTCTCGTCACATCTCAAAAAGGAGCACCCACGATGTCCGTTCAGGCATACATCCTCATTCAAACCGAAGTTGGCAAGGCTTCCAGCGTCGCTAAGGCCGTTTCCGCTATTTCGGGCGTCACCCTGGCTGAGGGCGTTACTGGTCCATACGATGTCATTATGCGTGCTGAAGCCCCAAGCATGGAAGATTTTGGACGCGTCATCCTCTCCAAAGTGCAAGTTGTACCGGGAATCACTCGAACCCTCACCTGCCCAGTTACTTCTTACTAGACCTTTACACGCCTTACCTTTATTCGGAACTCCGTCAGGAATCCGTTAGGAATTGCCGTTTCTTCAGGTGGAGATCTAAATAGTGCTCTAGCGTTTGGTGCACCATGAAAACAGTCCGTCAAGGCTCTCGATATCTTCTGATTGTTAGATATCTATTTATTCTTGTGGTGGCTCTGCCGTTGGTAAATATTGGACTGGCGCAATTTAAGAACAATTTCAATTTGACCACCAGCACGTTAATTCTTCTCATTCTGACGATGACTATCGCAATCTTCAGTCCGGTGTGGATGACCGTAGTGAGTGCGATAGAGAATTTTGTATTTCTCAACTATCTCTTCACACCGCCGTTTCACACCTTAAGGATCAGTAACCGGGACGATTTAATTGCCCTTTTGATTTATCTTGGCGTGAGCATCTCGGCATCGTTGATCCTTAGAAAATTAAAATTGCGGACGGCACGTCTCCAACAACTCTCGGCGGAGGGTCTCTTTCTCTCCAACCTTGCCAGCGACATCATTCGTGGCCATAACTCAATTGAAGAAATATTGAAGAATTCCCAAACCACATTTGGTCTATCGAATTTGGTGATCATTCGAAAGATAACTCAACCGACAAAAGTTGATCATGAAGTTATGTATGGCCGATTGGAAAAGCTGGACCGCGAACTCCTCACCTCGCAGATTGAACTGAACTCCGAATACTCATTGATTGCCGAGCCACCTATTCATGATGAGGCACTACGCAATCTCGTGACCACGTTCGGATCTCAAATTCTCATCTTGCTCGAACGGGAAATATTTGAAAGTAATGAAAAGGCACTTTCGGATATTAGACAGACTGATCAAATGCGGGTGGCCTTGCTTAATGCAGTGAGCCATGATCTACGTGCTCCTCTGGCCTCTTCTAAGGCGGCTATCTCAAGTTTGAAAAATAACGATGTCGACTGGACGAAACTAGATCAGCAAGATCTCCTGGAATCGGCCAGTAATTCCATCGATCAACTAACTCATTTAATTGAAAATCTTCTGGACATGAGCAGATTGGAATCCGATTCCATCGCTTTAAATTGGCGCAATCTCGGCGTGGAAGATCTTGTCTCTGCCGCAATCACCTACTTAAAGCCAGAACCAGATTCGATTCAGATCGAGATCGATCCAGATCTCTCCCCCATTCACGGTGATCCAATTCTCATTGAACGGGTACTTTCCAATCTACTTGAGAACGCCTTGCGCCATAACTCGGGAAAGTTGCCAGTGACCATTTCAGCCCACGAAGTTGGTCAAACGATCGAAATCAGAATCATTGATCACGGAAAAGGCATTGGTCCTCGAGATCGAACAAAAGTTTTCATTCCGTTTCAGCGCCTAGGTGATCGCGACAACTCCACCGGAGTTGGACTCGGTCTTGCAATCGTTAAAGGTTTTACTGAACTTATGTCTGGCGCCATTAAGCTAGAAGAGACTCCAGGTGGCGGGCTGAGCGCCGTTGTCAGTTTCCCCATTGGCGAAGATGAGCACTCCTCTGTTATGGCGGAATCTCATGATTGATTCCTCAAAGAAGTGCATTCTTATCGTTGAAGACCATCTAGAAATCGTGCGTACTCTAGTTATGAACTTCCGGGCTCGCGGTTATTTAACGCTCGCAGCCTCGGATGCCAAATCAGCTTTCACATTGTTGGCCGAGGCTAAACCAGATGCAATGATTCTCGATTTAGGTTTACCAGATTTAGACGGATTAGATGTCATTACTCAAACCAGAAGTTGGAGCAATCTGCCTATTCTGGTTCTCTCTGGCCGAACCGAACTAGATAAGAAATTAAGCGCACTGAAATCTGGGGCAGATGACTACATATCCAAGCCCTTCGATATCGATGAACTCGTCGCTAGGGTCGAAGCGGTCTTCAGGCGCGCGCAAAAATCTACGAGCACTCCCCTCTTTCTCCTCGGCAATTGGAAAGTGGATCTAGTCAAACATTCCATCTCTGACATTCAAGGAATTCAACCCGACCTCCACCTGACTCCCATTGAATGGCGACTATTGGAATATTTGCTGACTCGTTCGGGAAGTCTGGTCTCCCAACGCGAACTTTTACAAAAAGTATGGGGCGAGTCATATGAAACTGAAACCAACTACTTAAGGCTCTTCATCAGCCAACTGCGGAAGAAAATTGAACCAGTTCCACAATTGCCAAAATTTTTACTCACCGAACCCGGTATCGGGTATCGCATCATTGCCACTCACCTAGAAAGTAATTAGGAACAATCATGTCTAAGTCATGGATAGATGAATCGCCCAAGCCGCAAGCTCTATCTGAACATGCTCATTTATCGGATCCGGTGAGTTATCGGTTAAAGAAGGCCTTTCTTGGCCGGCCTCTCAATCGACATCTACTCTCGCATCAGAAACTCTCAAAAGTCTTTGCCCTCGGAATTCTCTCCTCTGACTGTATCTCCTCATCTGCCTATGGAACGGAAAATATTCTTTTTTATCTCCTCCCAGCCTTTGGCCTTGCCGGGTTTTCCATCTTGATGCCGATGACTCTAATCATTTTGGCAGTGCTGGTCGTTGTCACCCTTTCCTACCGTGAAGTGGTTATGGTCTACGCCAAGACCGGCGGCTCTTACGTTGTTGCCCGGGAAAATTTCGGTCCAGTTGTGGCTCAGATCGCAGCCGTCGCCTTAATGCTTGATTACATCGTTACCGTAGCTGTTCAAACGGCCGCAGGTACTTCGGCACTTACCTCTGCCTTTCCTTCGCTCTCCCCGTACACCCTCGCCATCACTCTGGGAGTTATTGGATTGTTGCTCTATGGCAACCTCAAAGGCGTTAAAGAGGCTGGTCGAGCTTTCGCGGCACCTACTTATCTCTTCGTCTCCTCAGTTGCTTTGGTTCTTATCGTCGGAGGTATTCAAGAATTTCGAGGTAAGTTAGCCCACGTTGCAATTCATTCCGGAAATGTTGGTTTCGGGCATTCGCAACAGTTAATTACTGCCGCATCCATTTTCATTTTGCTTAAGGCTTTTGCAAATGGAGGTTCTTCACTAACCGGCCTAGAGGCAATCTCCAATGGGGTTTCACTTTTCAAGGCTCCAGAAGGTTCTAACGCCCGAAGAACAACCGTGATCATGGCAACCTTGCTGGGAACTCTGGTTCTCGGTGTTTCTTGGTTTGCAAAAGAAACCCACGCGACTCCATACACATCCGGAACACCAACCGTGATATCGCAGATTGCGCAAATCGTTTTGGGACATGGCTTACTCGGACATATTCTCTATCTCTTCGTCCAATTCTCCACCATGCTCATTCTCTACACCGGTGCAAATACGCCGTTCAGCGGATTTCCATTCCTGGCAAACTTCATCGCAGAAGATGGCTTCTTGCCACGTCAACTGACCAAACGTGGTCACCGACTTGTCTTCTCAAACGGAATTTTTCTTCTCGCTCTTACTTCATCGACTTTGCTCATTGTCGTCGGTGCCAATGTCGCCAAACTTGTGGCTTTCTATGCCATCGGTGTTTTTACCGGTTTCGCGATGGCTGGATTCGGAATGGCAAAACGAGCGATCACCATGAAGGAAAGCGGTTGGAAAGTTCGGGTATTTATAAACGGCTTAAGCGGCAGCCTTTCAGTAATTATTGTTTTGATCTTTGCAGTCGTGAAATTTACTGAAGGCGCTTGGCTCATCGTTGTGATCTTTCCTGTCGCAACAATGGGATTAGTCAGACTCAATCGCGAATACCGCAAAGAAATCGAAGCATTAGAAATTAATGAACGCGAATCTCGAGTTACTTCCATTGCCAGGCACGATGTCGCAGTGTTGGTCGATTCTGTAGATATCGCCACAGTAGGTGCGATCCGATATGCCAGAAGTCTGAATCCTCGATCTCTGAAAGCGGTCCACTTTGTCATTGATGATGCCCGCGCCGACAATATTTCCAAGCAATGGGCCAGGAAGAAGGCGCTCTCTGATGTTCCACTGGAAATGGTGGATTGTCCGGATCGAAGACTTCCCAATGCTGCCGTTGATTACGCGATAAGGGCAACTGCCAATGCAGAAGTTGAACTAACACTTCTCCTGCCTCGTCGTTCCTACTCGTTTTTTCTCGGTCGCATCTTGCACGATCGAACTGCCGAGGCGATTGCAGCCCCAATCTCTCAGCTCTCCAGAGTTGTAGCCACCATCGTGCCCTTTGATGTTGAAAAGATAGTTACTGGGCACACCTTGGATCGAGTTTCGATGGAGGCTCCTGCGCCAGTTCCTGCAGCAAAACCGGTACCAGAGATTCCTGATTTATCTACATTGCCTGATTTGCCAGTCAGTCACTATGCGAAAGATATGCAACCTATTGGCCAGGCGGTTTGGCGCAAACGAACTCACGTCAGAGGCTTGGTTACTTCTGTCGTGACGGGACCTTCGGGCTCCGCGCCAGAACTCAATGTTGTCATTTGGGATCAGACGGGCGGAATCACCTTGCACTTCCTGGGTCGAAGAAGTATTGCCGGAATTAAAGTCGGATCAACGATTTGTGCGGAAGGAATGGTCGGTGAAAATGACGGCCACTTAACAATCATGAATCCTTCCTACGAGATTATTCCGAACTCGGAAAAATAGGCGCAGGTGGGATGTACTCCTGACTCCAGATTTGTACATTTCGTTCCCGGGATTGCCAGAAGACGGGAACGGTAAAAAAGAAAGTCAAAGCTGAGCCGATTGTTCCTGGATTAAATACTCCTTTGTGCTGGCTAAAGACGGCATAAAACGAAATCACGAAGAAAAACACTTGGGCGTAGAAAGCGTTAGTAAGAATTCGGTAGGCGCGATGGCTATATGCCCGCTTTAGCCGAAGGCCGGCCCACGCGATGGAGAGCCAAAAACCTGCTACTGCTGAGAGTGACGTTCCGCTGATAAATTCAGCAAAACCGGAACGGTGCAGTTCAGGCAAGGTCAGCGAAGTTCCGTTCTGCAAATCATCAGTGATTATTTTTACATACCCTTGCATGTCGCGAACTAATAAAAAGATGCCGAAAATTTGAAAGAAGAGAAATACCCACAATGACCACTTACTCAACTTTAATAATTGGCGAACCTCTGCAGGAGCATCGCTACTCATCGGGTGACATCTGCCGAACGCCAGAGCGCCTCATCGATCAGCGCGGAGATGAGATTTGTATAGGACAAACCCGCACCTTCCCAGAGTTTTGGATAGACCGAAGTGGAGGTGAATCCGGGCATGGTATTTATCTCGTTGATAATGACATCTCCGTGGTCGGAGAGAAAGAAGTCGACCCGAGCCAATCCTTCACAACCCAAGGCATCAAATGCGGCAATTGCTTGATCCTGGATTCGTGATTCCACCACTTCAGATATCTCAGGCTTTATCAATTCCGTCGAACCATCCAAATACTTAGCATCAAAGTCATAGAACTCGTGGGTTCCCAATATTTTGATCTGCCCGACTGGAGAGGCAAATGCTTCACCTTTCTTCTGCAAAACCGCGCATTCAATCTCTCGGCCCGCGATCCCAACTTCGATCAAAACTTTGGTATCGAAGGAGAGCGCGAACTCAATTGCCTCTTCCAACTTTTCATAGCTACTCACTTTGGAAGTTCCTCGGCTGGAACCACTACGCGCCGGCTTCACGAACAGCGGCAGAGCCAGTTCGCGAATCCGATCAAGTTCGACACTTCGTCCGGCACCCTCCCACTGCCTCCGGTGAAGGACCACACCTTCGGCAACTCTCAACCCATGGGCATGAAAGATCGGTTTAGCAAAGGATTTATCCATGGCGACGGCGCTGGCCAAAACTCCAGAACCGACGTATCGCAATCCCGCCATTTCACAGAAGCCTTGAATGGTCCCATCTTCGCCATAGGGACCATGAAGAACTGGAAAGAGAACGTCTATTTCAAGTGGTTGGCCTTGGAAGGAAAACCCTTCAATGTCAGCGACAATTTGCGGCGAATCTTCCGGGATTGCAGGCAGAACGCCTGCGTCAATGGTGAGCGATATTTCGGGATTTGGTAAGACCCACTTTCCCGTCGGAGTTATACCAATCAAGATCGGATCAAAACGATCGCGGTCGATCGCGGCAAGGAGGCTGCCAGCAGAAATGCAGGAGATTTCATGTTCGGAACTTTTACCACCACAAACTATTCCGACCTTAATTTTCGACACTAGATCTCCGCTCTCAGGCTAACCGTCATCAGATTGTGAATCGCATCCCGTGGGGTGAGCGATCCATTTATTACATCGGAAACTACTTCAATAATGGGCACTTCTACGCCGACTCGGTGGGCAAGTTCCAAGATCGCACCGGCCGAAGCAACTCCTTCAACAGTTTTGGCCACTTGTTCTCGTGCCACTTCCATTGAGCCACTTTCCCCCAAGACTTCACCGAAAGTACGGTTGCGTGAGAGAGCTGAACCACAACTTGCAACCAGATCCCCCATTCCAGCAAGACCTAAAAAGGTAAGCGGGTTCGCACCATAAGCATTGCCAAAACGTGCTACTTCACTCAGGCCACGAGTAATCACCATGGCTTGAGTATTTTCGCCCAGTTTGAGACCTATCGTCATTCCCACAGCAAGGGCAATCACGCTCTTTGCCGCCCCTGCCAATTCGCAACCAACCAGGTCCAAGGATGGATAGACCCGAAAATATGGGGTAGTAAAAAGTTCGGCGATGAGTTCAACAATTTCGGAATTTTCAGAGGCACCTACCGCTCCTGCCGGCTGACGCAGCGAGAGTTCACCGGCCAGGTTCGGTCCAGTAATGAGGCCAAGAGTTGTCGATGGAATTTCTAGAACCTGCGAAACGATTTCGGTCATGCGAAGTTGCGATTCGGACTCGATTCCTTTAAGGGTGCTAATGATGGGTAGATCTTTCGGAAAATAACCCTTCCAACTTTCAAGATTTTCGCGCAAGGTTTGTGCTGGGATCGCTAACACCAGAACATCGGCAAAATCAAAAGCTTGGTGAATATCAGAAGTCGCATCCATGGAAATCGGAAGGGCAATATCAGGTAAGAATTTCGAGTTGGTGTGCTTGTTCTTGATTTCCGCCACAACATCGTGATTGCGACCCCACAGCAGAACATCCTGTCCGGCATCGCAGAGAACCTGCGCCATCGTTGTTCCCCATGCGCCAGTTCCAAGAACTGCAACTTTCTTCACTGAGAACCCTTCTTGTAATTTCCTGTTCGAGGTAGGTCCGAGGTATGCGGATCAAAGCGAACTGTAGGTGCCTTGCTTCCACGAATCTCCTCGAGCATCGACGTCAACACATCCATGACATATGAGGTTGCTTGAACCAAACTCTCTTGATCTTCCGCCTTACCTTTCCAAGGTGTGAAATCTAGTGGTGGACCAGCTTGGACAACGATTTTCTTTCGAGGCCACAAATGGGGAATTTTCGCGTAAGCCGGGAGGATATCGACCGCCCCCCATTGAGCACATGGAATCACCGTCGCTTCCGTCAATAAGGCTAATCGCGCAATTCCGGTTTTACCGACCATAGGCCAAGAATCTTTATCGCGAGTCAAAGTTCCCTCCGGGTATACGCCAAGGCAATGTCCTGCCTTGAGAAATGCCACTGCATGAACTAACGCACGTGAAGCATTTTCACTCTCTCGCTCCACTGGAATCTGACCGCTTCCTGCAATTATTTTTCCAATAATTGGAATTCTAAAAACCGATGCCTTGCCGAGGAACCGAGGTGCTCTGCCATTAGCGAAGAGAAAATGGGCAAATATCAATGGGTCGGCATAAGAGATGTGATTAGAAACGACAATCACAGGTCCACTCTTTGGCAAGTTCTCTGCTCCGCGCCAATCTCGTTTCGTGATTGCCTTGAGAATGGGAATCACCAGCCAGGAGGCAAATTTAAAATAATTATTTGTTCCTAGCGGCTTACCTGTAGGTGGGGCGTAGACCGGATCGGCTGCAGTACCCAGGTTCTCCGACATGATGTAAGCCTATGACGGCATGAAAAAAGTGGGAGTGAAATCCACTCCCACTTTCTCAGATTTTTCTTGAACTACTTCTTCTTAGCAGGAGCCTTCTTAGCGGCGACCTTCTTAGGAGCTGCCTTAGCAACTACCTTCTTAGCAGGAGCCTTCTTGGCTGGTGCTGCCTTCTTAGGAGCCGCCTTAGCAACTACCTTCTTAGCAGGAGCCTTCTTGGCTGGTGCTGCCTTCGCAACAGGCTTTGCGGCTGCCTTAGCAACTACCTTTACAGGTGGCTTTGCGGCTGCATCAAGCTTGCGAGCGCCAGAAATAACTTCCTTGAGCGCCTTTGCAGGAAGGAAGCGAACCTTCTTGCTGGCTTTGATCTGGATGGTCTCACCGGTGAAAGGGTTGCGACCCTTTCGTGCTGCACGATCAACCTTCTTGAACTTACCAAAATCATTGATCATGACATCTTCACCCTTGGAAATGGTGCGAACGATGGAATCAAAAACGATGTCAACTGCGCGAGCAGTTTCCTTCTTATTGTTGTCGAAATGTGGTGCTAGTAGTGCGATGAACTGGGCCTTGTTCATTAATTCCCCTTATTTGCGCGTAAATTGCAGGCATTCGCCTGTAGTAAGAAGAAATCTACGCAGGGCAACACAAATCAGAGCACATCTAATTCGGTGTGTCGCACAAATAAACCGTAAAAAGCAGTGTTTTAAGCCATAAATCGCACTTTTTAGGAAAGTGCAGGCAAAGTTTTCGGTTTATGCGAAGGACGCTTGGATTCAAATTCTGAAACCAGGTCAATGTTTTTTAGAGTTAGGCCAATATCATCCAACCCCTCCATCAACCGCCATCGGGTGTAGTCGTCGATGACGAATGGGTAGGAATTTCCCGAAAATTCCACGGTTTTTAACCCCAAATCCACCGTTACGACCAAAGTCGGTTCAGCTTCGACGGCGCTCCAAATTAGTTCGACAATCTCCTGGTCTAAGACCACCGTGAGCAATCCGGCTTTCTGGGAGTTACCTCGAAAGATGTCGGCAAATCGGCTAGAAATAACCACTTTGAAGCCGTAATTCTGAAGCGCCCAAACCGCATGTTCCCGAGAGGAACCGGTTCCAAAATCGGCACCAGCAACGAGAACTGTGGCACCCGAATATTGCGGTTGATTCAAAACGAATTCTGGATCATTGCGCCAAGCCCCAAAGAGACCATCTTCAAAGCCGCTTTTGGTCACTCGCTTCAAATAGACCGCAGGAATGATTTGGTCGGTATCGACATTGCTACGTCGAAGCGGAAGAAC
>CAIMZW010000017.1 GCA_903846075.1 uncultured Actinomycetes bacterium | reverse complement strand
TGCCGCAGTTGAGGACGAAGTAACCGTCCCCGACGCGAGCCAGGGTCTCGTGACTGACCCTTATGCCTCATGCCATGCCGCAATTCCAGAAAATATTATCGATGAATTTAATTGCCTTGGTCTGCGCTGGGATGGCGAGACTTTAGTTGTTGGAGCTCCCACTGAAAATTGGGAGGGTGTTGAAAATTTTGCCCGCGGTGCGAATCTAAAAATTCGGTTGGTCGCCGCAGGAGAAAATGAAATTCGCGAAGCCATTTCCCTGGTAAGAAGTATTGCGGCCTCTAAAGACAGCACATTTGATATTTCGGTTTCTGAAGTCGGCGAGGCTCCGATCTCCAGTTTGGTGCAACAAATTATTGAACGTTCAGTTCTTGAACGAGCATCTGATATTCACTTCGAGCCATACATTGATGAACTTCTCGTCCGAGTCCGTATCGATGGCCGGTTGCGCCTTCTGGTATCCCTGCCGGTCCGTCTAGCCCCAGCAGTCTCCAGCCGAATCAAAGTGCTCTCCGATATGAATATTGTCGAACGGCGTCGCCCGCAAGATGGACAATTCTCTGCCACGGTTGGCGATCGCACTATTGATATTCGTGTTGCATCTGTTGCGACGATTCACGGTGAAAAATTAGTTCTGCGGTTACATGATGCCAGAAAGCAATCGGTATCTCTTCCAGAACTCGGAATGAGCGGAACTCAGTTAAATCTTTTCTCACAAATGATTCGCGCGACCAATGGTTTGATTTTGGTATCTGGTCCGACTGGAAGCGGAAAGACCACCACTTTGCACGCGGGTATTAAAGCGGTAACGGTGCCTTGGAAGAATGTCATCACCATTGAAGATCCAGTGGAGTTCGTAGTTCTTGGAATTACCCAAATTCCGATTATTGATCCAAATAACGCCGGCTTCGCAGTTCAATTGCGCGCGGTACTTCGCCAAGATCCAGACATCATTCTGGTCGGTGAGACTCGAGATTCCGAGACTGCAGTTATTTCGGTTCAAGCAGCTCTTACTGGTCACTTGGTTTTTAGTTCTATTCACGCAACTGACTCGGTCGGCGCTGTTTATCGATTGCTACAGATGGGAATTGAACCCCACCTCATCGCCTCTTCGCTTCGCGGCGTTATCTCTCAGCGATTGATTCGTCGTAACTGTCGTTTCTGCGCAACTGAATATGAAGCAACATCTCGCGAACGAAAACTTCTTGACCTTCATGGTTTCGATGCAACAACGTTGGTGCGTGGCGTTGGTTGCACTCTCTGCGGTGGATCTGGTTTCCGTGACCGCATCGCTACCTATCAAGTTCTGGAAATGACAGAGGCGCTCAGCGATTTGATCGTTGGCCACCCAGAACCAAATGAATTCCGTCGCTATGCAACAGATACCGGAATGACAACGATGGATTACGAAGCTGTCCGATTAGCATCTGAAGGAATCACCACTCTGGATGAAGCCCTAACACTGATGGTGTCCAATGACTGATACAACAACGAATCCAGATACCTCTTCGGAAGAACCTAAGAAGTCTCGCTTCGCTCTAACCAAACCTACAAAAGAGGCCAAGGTTAAAGAGGAGAAGGTTAAAGAGGAGAAGG
>CAIMZW010000016.1 GCA_903846075.1 uncultured Actinomycetes bacterium | reverse complement strand
GCCCTTAGGCCATCGATTGGCGGAATGTAGTGGGAGGTTTTGCTATTGCTCACTTACGCGGTGTAGTGCTGCGACGAACTGGTTCTGCTTCTGCCTTCTTGAATTGATTTGTCACTGGTTGACCATTCGCGTTGAGATCTGCTTGATCGGTTGCTTGTAACTCTGCCAGTTTCCCAAACGAGCTAGTTAACTTCGCTCGTGAAGCGGCAATTCCTTGTTCAGCCGCAGCAAGAGATTGATTCTGGACTCGATAAAGTCGCTCTGCTTCCTCAACGGCAGTAGCCAACCATCCTCGATATTTAGCGACCTCTGCAGTTGCGTCGGCTATGAGACGCTCGGACTCTTTGCGACTTGCGGCAAGTTGCGCGGCAACTTCTTTCTCCGCTGCGGAGATTAATTCGGCTGCGCTTCGATTAGCCGCTGCCTCGATTTCAGCCGCTTGGCTTTCCGAGTTAGCCACAAATTTTCGCCCCCGGGCTTCGGCTTGAGCAACGATCTGGCTCGCCTTGGATTCAGCGCCAGCGAGGGTGGCTTTCGCGCTCTTCTCGCTCTCGCTTCTTAATTTATTGGCGGTTTCGATAGCTTTTGCCTCACGGTGCTGAGCCGACTTAATAATCGTCGTCGCAGTCTCGGTCGCAAGAATTTCAAATTCTTCCTCAGAGAGCGTGGTGAGATCGCGCCTGGAACGCAGGTCGGCAAGTTGAGCCTCTAACTGGCGAATCCGCTCGGCTGCATTTTCAGCTGGTGCGCTCGCTGGTTCTGCTTCGCCTTTAAAGCCGATCCAAGTGAGGAAATTTCGCTCGCTCATTCTTACCCCTTACCCATCAACCCCACACCTCGTAGGTACTGGGATTCTAAGGCTCGAGCAAGCATTAGAGAAAGCGAAGATTCCGTGAAGTCTTTACGCCCAGTCAAGGGTTCGTGAAAGAGCTTTCTTCCAGGTCTCATAACCCTCAGAACGCAGGGGGCTCGTCAGGTCGGGATGCCACTTGTGAGCGATTTTCCATTGTTCTTTCAGTTCAGTCGGGTCTTGCCAGAATTTCACTGCGAGTCCTGCGGCATAAGCGGCGCCTAGGGCAGTGGTCTCGTTGACTGATGGTCGGTCGATCTCAATGCCCAAGATGTTCGATTGCAACTGCATGCAGAGAGAATTGGCAGTAATTCCGCCATCCACTCTCATCCGAGTTAGCGTCACTCCGGTCTCTTGCGCCATCGCATCAATCACATCTCGGGTTTGGTAGGCGACGGCCTCTAAGGCCGCCCTTGCGAGATGGGCTTTCGTTGCCGCTCGAGTCAGGCCCACGATGGCACCGCGGGCATCACTTCGCCAATGGGGGGCAAAAAGTCCCGAGAAAGCTGGGACAAAATAGACCCCACCGTTGTCAGCGACGGAGGAGGCGAGGGATTCGATTTCGGCTGCGTGGGAAATGATTCCTAATTGATCTCGTAGCCATTGAATTGCAGAACCAGTGACCGCCACCGAACCTTCAAGAGCGTAATGAACTGGTTGGTCACCTAACTTGAAGCAGACCGTGGTTAATAATCCGTAGTGAGAACGAACAATCTGCGTGCCGGTATTCAGAAGGGCAAAATTACCGGTTCCGTAGGTGGTCTTGGAGTCGCCTCGATCGAAACAGACCTGACCGACCATTGCCGCCTGTTGGTCACCCAGGATGGCGGCAATCGGAATGCCAGCCTCCAACGGACCTTCAGCGGCAGTGAGTCCATAAATCTCCGAAGAACTTTTGATGCTAGGCAGAACTTCGCGCGGTATTGCGAAGAGCGAGAGAAGTTCGGGGTTCCAGTCCAGAGTTTCTAGGTCCATCAATAGAGTGCGGCTGGCATTGGTCACATCTGTTACATGAATTCCCCCGTTAATTCCACCAGTGAGATTCCAGACCAGCCAAGAATCAATGGTGCCCATAAGCGCACTGCCATTTTCCAGAGCAGTTTGAACTTCAGGTGAATTTTCCAGCAACCACTGCATTTTGCTGCCCGAGAAATATGGGGCGATAGTCAAGCCCGTGGAGTAAGTAATTTTTGCTTTTTCTTCTGGAGTGAGTCGACCTAAAAGTTGTCCGGTCCTTGTGTCTTGCCAGACGATCGCATTGTGAAGAGGTTGACCCGTCATTCGGTCCCAAACGACTGTGGTCTCACGTTGATTCGTAATCCCGATGGCTGCCAAATCAAGTCCGGTGAGATTGGCATTTTGCAGTGCGATCGCGATGACTTCCTGAGTAACCTGCCAAATTTCTAACGCGTCATGTTCGACATATCCTGGTTGAGGCAGGATTTGGCGATGTTCTTTCTGATGGCGGCCGATGATCTCCCCATCGTGGTTGAAGATCATGAAACGCGTGCTCGTCGTGCCCTGATCCAGCGAACCTATATAGCGCATAAGCCGTATCCTAAGAGCATGACCACCTCCAAGTCAGCACTAAATCCGCGCCAACGTGAGAGCGCGCTAGCGAAATTAGCAACCGAAAAATTTGACGTTTTAGTCATTGGTGGAGGTGTAACAGGATCTGGAATTGCCCTTGATGCTGCATCGCGCGGATTGCGAGTTGCACTTGTTGAATCCCAAGATCTTGCCTCAGGCACATCATCTAGATCCAGCAAATTAATTCATGGTGGGCTTAGATACCTTGAGCAATACGATTTCAAATTGGTTCGAGAAGCTTTGCAAGAGCGGGAATTAATGGTGACAACGCAGGCACCACATTTAGTTAAACCTGTGGCTTTTCTCTATCCACTTCACGAGAAAGTGAAAGAGCGAACATACGTCGGTGCTGGCCTAGCGCTCTACGACGCGCTGCGTGGTTTTCAACGCGCGCTGCCTAATCACAAACACTTAAGCCAAAAGGGAATCCACGACATCGCGCCATCTCTGCGCCTTGATATTGTTAATGGCGGAATCCAATATTTTGATGCCCAAGTAGATGATGCGCGACATACGATGATGATTGCCCGAACCGCAGCGCTCTATGGCGCGACAATTCTCACTCGGGTTTCTTGCGAATCCTTAATTCGCAAAGGAAAGAAAATTGTTGGCGCGACGGTAAAAGATTCGACTACTGGTGAGAGTATCGACGTCTCTGCAAGTGTCACGATTATGGCTGGCGGCGTGTGGAGTGATTTGCTCCATGAGAAATTTGGAATTACTCCTGGCTATCAAGTTCGAATGAGTAAAGGCAGCCATATTCTCGTTCCTAAATCTGCCATCAATTCAAGTTCTGGAATTATTTTGAAGACTGCTGTATCTGTTCTCTTCATCATTCCGTGGGCCGATAAATGGATCGTTGGAACTACCGATACTGATTTCACTGGCGATCGCAATGAGCCATTAGCCACTTACGAAGACGTTGAATATATTCTCGCCCAGGCCAATAAAGTTTTGACGCCTAAATTGAAACACTCCGATGTACTTGGCGTATATGCAGGACTTCGTCCTTTAGTTTCCAAAACTTCTGTCACTTCAACCACGAAACTCTCGCGCGAACACGTTGTCGACCATCCGGAACCTGGATTTGTCAGTGTTGCTGGCGGCAAGTACACCACCTATCGAGTTATGGCCGAAGATGCAGTTGATCATGCGGCACCAGATCTGAGAAAGATTGTTAAGGAATCTGGAACAAAGGAACTTCCTATCTTGGGAGCTGAGGGTTATTCAGCCTTGGTGAATAATGCCGAATATTTGGCTGAAGATATGGGAATATCGAAGGATCAAGTCATTCGCCTGCTTGATCGATATGGCTCGGAAATCTTCACTCTCCTAGATTTGATTAGCGAAGAGCCAAACCTCGCATCGCTGTTATCACCTGAGCTGCCCTATCTCAAAGTTGAAATTTCCTATGCGGCAAGCCATGAAGGTGCAATGAGCGTTGAGGACGTGATCATGCGACGCACCAGAATTGCTATTGAGACCGTTGATCATGGTCTTTCAGTCGCGACAGACATCGCAAAAATTATCGGACCAATCCTGGGTTGGAGCCCCGGCGCGAGAAAGAAGTCCGTCGCTGCGTATGAGAAGCAAGTGGAACGTGAGCGTGAATCTATTGCTCAAGTTCTGCAGAACGATCGCGTGAGCGCGACGGCTAACTAAGATGCATTTTTGGACTTGGTTGGCCGCAGCAGGAGTCCTACTTTTTATCGAGATAGTTACCTTAAGTCTGGTATTCGCTTCCTTTGCTTTGGCCGCTGTCGTCGCTGGTGTGGTCAATCTTGCGGGAGGCAATATTGCCCTCCAAATCATCGCTCTTATCGTTTCCGCTGTTATTAGTTTGGCTTTCGTAAAACCCTTCGCCAAGAAAGTTCTTTTTAAGAGTTCCCCCATTGGGACCGGTGTTGACCTTCTTATCTCCTCTGATGCCAGAGCATTAAGTGAGATTACTAAAGATGGCGGCACAATCCGGCTGAAAGATGAAACCTGGTCGGCTAAGAGCGCGCTCGGGGTTATCGATGCTGGAACTGAATTAACTGTTCTGGATATTCAAGGTGCGATAGCAATAGTTGTTCCTAAAACTTCTCGAGAGGGAGAGTAACTATGGTTTTAAATATCGTCGGAGGTGTC
>CAIMZW010000015.1 GCA_903846075.1 uncultured Actinomycetes bacterium | reverse complement strand
CACTTTTGTCACGAATATTTAGCACTTCGACTTTTGGTCTATACAAGCGCCTATTTTCACCGTACCCTTAAAACCCGTTAGTCAATTTTCACGCATCCTATGGAGGTATATCGTGGCTCAACTCCTGGTTTCACAACTTATAAATGCCCCGGTCAACAAGATTTGGCCTTGGATCAGCGATCTCAATAAACATTCCGAATGGTCGCCAACCCCTCATTCCATTGAACTTACATCAGGAACGAATGGCGAAGTTGGTAGTACCTACGCCTCTGTGGGATGGGTACCACCACGAGATAAAAACCATCGCAATGAAGTCAAAATCGAACAAGTCATTCCGAATGTGAAGTTCGTATTTACCGCAAATGATGAAAATGGAACTTTTATAAATACCTTCACTCTCGAGCCCGCAAGTGGCGGAACTTTGGTCACTTTTCAACATGATTTCCCCAAGATGGTTGGAATGGGTCGAATCCTGCTTCCTCTCCTGCTTCCTATTGTTGGAAAGAAAGATGCGATGGTTCGATTAGGCAAACTCAAGGCGTTAGCTGAAGGTAATTAACTAAAACTTTCAAGTGCTTTAGTGTCCGCTTGATTTAGTATGTCGTTATGTCAACGATTGCGTGGATTTTGGCAATTGGCCTAATCGGTCCACTTCTTTCGTTGCCGAAGAAATTCAAAGTTCCGGTTGCCGTCGGAGAAATTCTCGTGGGAGTTATTTTTGGTCAAAGTGGTCTGAAGAAAATTCCACTTCATAATTCCAATTTGGCGCTGCTAGCAAGCATTGGATTTGCCCTGGTTATGATGACGGTGGGCAGTCACATCGACATAATTTCCATATTCAAAAAAGGCTTGGCACCGAAGGCTCTTCTCAATCAATTAATAGTCCTGGCCTTCGGAATTCCCCTGGCTTATCTCCTGGCTTGGGCTACCTCAATACATCTAGCGGGAATCTTTGCAGTCCTGATAACCAGTAGTTCTGCTGCTGTCGTTCTGCCTATCTTTGTTTCACAAAATCGCGAAAGTGAGCCGGCAATTGCAACTTTGTTGGCGCAAGTTGCTCTCGCTGATTTGATCTGCATCGTGGCGCTGCCACTAGTACTTGGAGGTCATAAAGCTTCCCGAGTTATTGAGGGCTCTACATTGGTTGCTGGCGCGGGTGTATTGGTCTTTCTCTACTATTTCATTGTTCGTAAAACTGGCTGGGCAGAGCGCTTTCATACTTACTCAAAAGAACACCGCCTAGGACTTGAGTTGCGAGTGAGTTTAATTTTTCTTTTATCTCTCGCCGCGCTCGCACAGCATTTTGGGATCTCCGTAATGGTTGCCGGATTTGTTATCGGCTTAGCACTGGCAGCAAATGGAATTTCGCACCGCCTAGATCATCAACTTTTTGCAGTCTCTGAAGGTCTCTTTAGTCCCTTCTTTTTCGTCTGGCTCGGAGCCGAAATCGACGTCAGCCAAGCTTTGAAAGATAAACACTTATTGTTCCTTACGTTGGGGTTGACCGCCGCGACCTTAATTGCACATGCCGCCACTGTCCTGTCAAGGCAACCGCTTTTAATTTCCTTAAGCGCTTCGGCACAACTAGGCGTACCCGTGGCCGCCGTAACAATCGGGCAAGCCGATGGAATTATCACCGCAACTCAAAGTGGCGCAATCATGCTCGCGGCTTTACTCACGATCGCCGTGACAGTCATTTCGAATACCTTCATTCCCAAGGCGGTTCTGAACTAATCTTTCCCTATGACATTCAACCTACGTCGTTTCTCACCTCTATTAATCTTGGCTCTTTTCCTATCTGCAGTGCCAACGATCTTCCTTTCATCAGCTCACGCAGCACTTCCAGATACCGTTCATCTAACGATCCATTACCAGAGGACGGCTGGGGACTATAAAGATTGGAATGTTTGGCTGTGGAAAGACCTTCCAGGTACAGCTAATGACAAAGATGTGAGTGCCGATGGAATCGCTTTTACCGGCAAAGATGATTTTGGGGTTATCGCGAAGGTCGACATAACTGGACTCTCCTCTTTTAATCAGGTGGGAATCATTATTCGCCTAGGAGCTTGGGTACAGAAAGAAGGTAGCATCGATCGATTTATCGCAGACTTTGATGCAAACGGAAATGCCGAAGTTTGGATTCGCCAGGGAGATAAGACGATCTATACCTCCGCCCCGACAACGGCCATCCCAACAAATCCAGCAATAGTCCAAGCAAAACTTTTTGACTCGCCCGAATTCGCGGCCAAATACACCTATCTGGGCAACGACTTGGGAAACACATACACAAAGAGCGCGACCAAATTTCGAGTGTGGGCACCCACGGCGACCAAAGTGTCACTGCTTACATTCCCAACTCTTGCCGCATCTGATAGCCAAGCCCAGGAAGTTCCAATGACT
>CAIMZW010000014.1 GCA_903846075.1 uncultured Actinomycetes bacterium | reverse complement strand
TCGAATTTGCAGTGGCAACTAGCCGATCTGCAACTTCTGATTGCACCATCACGACGCCAGAACGAAGAGAAGGCAACTTTTCTAAAACTCGAAGCAGAACTGGAACCGATACGTTGTAAGGAAGATTTGCTACTAAAACCGTCGGTGAAGATTCCATCGGTTCAATCGTCATCGCATCCTGATGAATTACTTCTAATCGTTCAATTTCAAAACCATGGTTTTCTGCAGTTATCGGAAGTTGTCTTGCCAAGCGTTCATCAATCTCGATCGCGACGACCTTGGATGCACTCTCGAGAAGTGCCAGCGTTAAGGAACCTAAACCTGGGCCGATTTCAAGAGCAATATCCTCGGGCGTCACCCCAGCACTCTTCACAATTCGCCGACAAGTATTTCCATCGACGACAAAATTCTGACCCAATTTCTTTGTCGGGGTTAATCCGATCTGATTCGCAATCTCGCGAATTTCACTTGCCCCTAGGAGGGTAGCCATCTAGGCGAACGATCCAAAAATGCGTTCGCAATTATCTGAGATTGCACTCGCGAGATAATCCTCATCCTCACCACGTTCGTGCGCAATTGCGCGCAAAATTGTCGGAATTTGGGCCGGAGTATTTAGCGAGCCACGATGGGGCATGGGAGCCAAGAATGGTGAATCTGTCTCGACGAGAAGTTGATCAATCGGAACCAATTTCACCGCCTCGCGCAAATCTGGCGCATTCTTAAAAGTCACGGTGCCAGCAAAGGAGAGTATGTAACCCTTATCAATGCACTCTCTCGCCATTTCGGCATCACCTGAGTAACAGTGAAAGATAGTGAGATCTGGTGCGCCTTCATCTATCAAGACATCTAAGACCGCTCGATGAGCATCCCGATCATGAATAACCAAGGCCTTATTTACTCGTTTAGCCAGTTGGATGTGGCGGCGGAATGAATAAGTCTGGCGTTCCTGAAGTTCAGGTGCGGTACGGAAAAAATCTAATCCAGTTTCACCTATTGCTCGAACTCGAGGATGCTCGGCTAACTTTTCAATAATTGCTAAGTCGTGTTCTAGGTCGGCAACCACTGGCGCTTCATTGGGATGAAGGGCGACTGCAGCCAGAACCTGCCCCGGAAAACTCTCTGCACATTTAACGCACCACGCAGATTGTTCGGCGGAATATCCGACTTGAACCACCCGATCGATGCCTACGCTCTTGGCATCTGCCAGAACTTTCGCCACTTCTGGTGAATTAGGTTCGGCATTGGTGACGATCTCCATATGCGCGTGGGCGTCAACGCACATGACCTTTAAAGGTTCAGCCAGAGGCGCCAATGGTCGTTCAATATCGCGATTGTGGCGATCAGCCATGGGAAATTTTTATTTCTCTTCTAACCGAGGGAAGAGAACTGCGCCCTTGGTGACTTGCGATCCAGGAACCAATTGACCCCAAGTAGCGACATCAGAAATCTTCTGGTCGAAGATAGAACCTAGCGAATTTTCAGCGCCGAGACTGGTCCACAACTTCTCCGAAGTTTCAGGCATGATCGGATGGAAGAGAACTGCTAGGGCGCGTAGAGATTCCGCCGTGTTGTAGAGGATTGCGTCAAGTTCGCTCTTGCGCGTCGGATCCTTGGCCACAACCCATGGTTCGGTCAAAGTGACGAATCCATTGACCTTTTTGCAAAAATCAAGAATCGCAGTAATTCCGCCTTGGAAATCCAAAGCGCAGATCGCAGCATCAGCCGCCTCGACAGTTGCGGCAAGAGCAACAGCCAAACCCTCATCATGAGCTACGGCAGGCATTTTCCCATCGCAATATTTTTCAATCATCGCAGTCAGACGTGATGCGAGATTTCCAAAGTCGTTAGCCAATTCAGAGGTGTAACGCGCACCCATATCTTCCCAAGAGAAAGAGCCGTCAGTACCAAAAGGAATCGCGCGCAAGAAGTAATAACGAAAGGCATCAACCCCAAAATGATCGGTGATATCAGATGGCGCAATTCCGGTGAGCTTGCTCTTGCTCATCTTTTCGCCACCGACTAACAACCATCCATGAGCAAAAATTTTCTTCGGCACATCGATGCCAGCCGCCATCAACATGGCAGGCCAAATCACAGCGTGAAAACGCAAAATGTCTTTTCCCACTAGGTGAACATCGGCCGGCCAGGTGGCAGCAAATTTCTTGCCACCTTCTGAATCTGGATCGTCGCCGAGGCCAACCGCAGTCGCATAGTTCAACAAGGCATCAAACCAAACATAAATGACCTGATTGAGATCCCATGGAACTGGGATTCCCCAATTG
>CAIMZW010000013.1 GCA_903846075.1 uncultured Actinomycetes bacterium | reverse complement strand
TTCCTAAACTCACGATCGTTAACCCAACCAGTACTGTCATCGATGAGTGACCACGCGCTCTTCAATTTTTCTACAAGATCTTCCTGCGAGAGCGCACCATCGTCGGCTAATTGAGCGGCTAAATGATGGATTGCAGAACCTAAAACTTGGGCAGTCGAATCTCCATCTCGTCCGCCGCTTCGCTCCAAGAACCATTTAACGCCACATTCGGAGAAGTTTTGTAAATTGCTGGGGGAAACTTTGATTATCTCTTCCTCAGGAATCAGCGGTTCGGTCGAAGAAATCTCCCGGGTGCCTAACCAACTGTTTGGATTTGCATGGGCAATTCCCGCGGCGTTTAGTTCTTGTAACAGGCTAGCTGCGCTATCTTTCTCTGATTCATTAGTTTCTACTGAAGATCGGGAAGTAAGGATTCGGCGTAATTCGGCGACCAATGCGGCGGATGTCAAAGATCTTCGGCCTTCGGAAGTTTGCGGCTCCTTGACCTTGTCACCATGAACATGAGTAAAAATTTCTTCAAAATAACTAGATGGCTCTAACTCTTCCGAGTTCACTGCCGGAATGATCAACCCTGATTTTGCCCGGCTGATGGCCACGTGCAGTAAACGTCGCTCATCCTCTATCAATGCACTCCGAGTGGACTCCGCAATTTCGGCTCTCGCCAATAACTGAGAACGCTCTGCTTCAACCAATCTCTCGCTGCCTAACAACGAGCCTCGCTCGCGATAATTTGGCCAAATACCTTCTTGCATTCCAGCGAGAGCAACTAGTTCCCATTCTCGACCTTTTGCGGAATGAACCGTGAGTATGGATACCGCCTCATCGCGTTGACCCTTTGCCGTAATCGTGTCACCAAGAATCTTTTCACCCATAAGTTGAGCGATAAAAGAAGAGGGTGAAGCCCCTGGCATACGTTCGGTATATCGACGAGCAGATTCAAAAAGTTCCATCACGGCATCGAGATCTCGATCAGCAGCGGCACCACGGGAACCCCCGCGAAGCGCGCTCTCGCGCCACAGTTCGGAGATCTTTCTACCCTCGAAATTTGTTGCCCCACTCCATAACGACCATAACAAATCGTTTATCAGCAAAGACTCCTTGAGACAGGCTTTGCCCAAGGCAATGAGATCTCGAATCCGCTTTATTGGGGCCATCTCATCACCAGGTAGCTGCAGCAATTTCTCACCCAGTGAATCAATAATTATTTGAGAAACGGATCGGATATCTGAAGGATCTCGATTCGCCGCAATAGTGGTGCGAATTCTTCGTAAAGTGATTGCATCCGCGCCACCTATCTCCGAGAGGAGCAACTCCTCAATAATCGGCCAGTTTTCCAACGAGAGCGCTATCTCCCCCAAACAAATCTGGGCAACTTGGATAAACGGTTTTATCGCGGGATTTTCGGCCAAGGCTGCAGCATCCGATTCGACAACAACCGGAATGGAATTGAGCGCAAAAGCGCGGGTAATGGCAGAGACATGTGCGCCTGGTGAACGGATGATCACCGCCATCTCAGACCAAGGCAGAGATTCGCGAAGATGGGCGCCACGGAAAGCATAGGCAATCTCAGCCGCTGCATCACTGGTGGAGTTGCAGTGAAATAATTCGATTCCTCGGTCTCTGGTAACCACATCGGTTTCTTCGAAAGGCGCGAGATCACGCTCGCGAGTTAGGGACTTTATGCGAAGCCCCTCTGCTACAGATTTGCTGAGATTAAAGACCGAAGCGCTATTTCGAAATACGGTTTTCAACTCTCTCACCATCAAAGAGTTGCTTTCGTGAAAGGCCGTTAAACCATCCGGATCTGCGCCTCGAAATCTGCCCACTGCGGAATCAGGATCTGCAAAAATGAGTAGGTCATCGCCCATCAGCAATTCAA
Source organism: uncultured Actinomycetes bacterium (assembly GCA_903846075.1). Classification (GTDB taxonomy): domain Bacteria; phylum Actinomycetota; class Actinomycetes; order Nanopelagicales; family Nanopelagicaceae; genus CAIMZW01. The sequence goes on along the minus strand of CAIMZW010000013.1, from coordinate 1,955 downwards.
GAAGATGGCGATGGGTTTTATCACTTTCTTGAAACTCATCGACCAGAATCGAAGAGAACTTTTTGCGATAACGGTTGAGGAGTTCTGGTTGTCGTTTCAGTCGGTGGATGGCTTCGGTGATTACCGCGCTGGGATCAATTCGAATTGCACTTTGGCTGACGGTTCCCGATTGTAAAGCCATGGCCTCTTGATATTGACGCCAAAATTCGGCCGCCCCTTTCCAGTAAGGCTCATTAGGTTCGATTGATTTTCGAACTAATTCCTCCGGAGTCAAGTCGCGCTCGGTTGCGCGCAAAATTAAGTCCCTCAACTCTTTGGCAAAGCCTCGAGTAGGCAAAGCAAGTAAAAGATCTTGGTGCCAATCGATCTTTTTCGTCAATTCAGTTTCAAGCATCTGCCTGATGAACGTGTCTTGCTCGGCGCCAGAAATCAAAACATAACTTGGATCATCCGGATTAATTTTTTCGTTGAGGATGGAGAAAGCAAGTGAGTGGAAAGTTCGGGCAAGTGGTTCAAAAGTTGTGGAACCGGCCTGAAACGCAATTCGATCTCGAAGATCGGAGGCTGCGATACGACCATAGGTGAGCACCAATACAGAATTGGATCCCTTGGCACGATTCATACGCAATGCGGCGGCCTTGACCAGAGTCGTCGTCTTTCCAGTACCTGGTCCGCCGTAGATTATTTGTCGAGCCGGCAGAGAATCAATAACTTCTAACTGGGATGGAGAGTAAGCAAGGTCATTCGATTCGGGCTCGCGACGCAAGAGTTGAATCGAGCGAGCCTTTGTGGTCATGGGTCTATCTAACCCAATGCGGGTGACAAAAGGAGGAAATTAACGTGACCTTGGAGGTCAGGAAGTTAAGTTTGCCTTCTTGGTTCTGGCGGTAGAGCGAGCGCGCTCGTTCTGATCGAGGACGACTTTTCGAACTCGAACTAAGTTAGGCGTCACTTCAATACATTCATCTTCGCGACAGAATTCCAAAGCCTGTTCCATGTTGAGTAACTTTGGTGGTATCAAACGTTCGAGCTCATCAGCACCTGCAGAACGCATATTGGTAAGTTTCTTTTCCCGAACTGCATTTACATCCATATCTTCTGGACGTGAGTTCTCTCCGACGACCATACCTTCATATACCTCTGCGCCGACTTCCACGAAAATGCTGCCACGCTCTTGGAGCGTAAAGAGGGCGTAGGAGGTAACAACTCCGCGACGGTCTGAGACCAAAGAACCAGTCTGACGCGTGCGAATCTCACCGTGCCAATTCTCGTAACCGTCAAAGACGTGGTGAAGAAGTCCAGTTCCGCGAGTTTCAGTTAAGAACTCGGTACGGAATCCAATAAGTCCACGTGACGGAACTTTGTAATCCAAACGAATCCAGCCCGTGCCATGGTTGACCATTTGCTCCATGCGGCCTTTTCGAAGTGCCATCAGTTGAGTGATAACTCCGAGATACTCCTCTGGTGCATCGATACTGAGACGTTCCATCGGCTCCTGAAGTTTTCCGTCGACGACCTTTGTAACTACCTGAGGCTTACCAACAGTTAATTCGAAACCCTCGCGGCGCATAATTTCTACGAGAACCGCAAGTTGAAGCTCGCCTCTGCCCTGAACTTCCCAAGTATCTGGCCGATCAGTATTGAGAACGCGAAGTGAGACGTTTCCGACGAGTTCAGCATCCAGACGATTCTTCACAATTCGAGCGGTCAACTTCTTACCTGACTGACCAGCAATCGGAGAGGTGTTGATACCGACCGTCATCGAAATACTTGGTTCATCCACGGTGATCAGAGGAAGCGCAAACGACTGCTCTGGATCTGCCAAAGTTTCGCCCAAGGTAATCGTTTCAATTCCGGCCACAGCGATGATGTCGCCAGGACCGGCTTCTAGAGTTGGAACACGATCCAGACCATCAGTAATAAGAAGTTCAGAAATCTTTACCCGCTCGGTTGTT
>CAIMZW010000012.1 GCA_903846075.1 uncultured Actinomycetes bacterium | reverse complement strand
CCGATTCTTTAAACAAAGCCCACATTGCCGCACCCTTTTCCTTAATCGCCACTCTACGCCTACTACCCTTGCCCGTATAGATTTACACACTATTGGAGGAGAAGTGGCTCAAGTACTTTGGAAAGCTGAACCAGAAGCCCACGACTATCCTGCCGCTCTCTCCTACCTCTCGCTACTGGCTGCATCTGATCAAGTGAATCGAATCTTGGCAGATTTACAAAGCGCCGAAATTGTTCAGATAAAGGCTAAGGATGTGATTCGCGCCAGCGGACTAACTCTGTTGCCCGCTAAAAATTTCCATGTCGCAAGAGATCTACGGAAAATCCAAAAAGGCAAAGTTCTCTCTCCAGTGCTTTTAGTTCGAGGTATCGGAGATCGCCATTTGCCTTTGACGATCGCAGATGGTTATCACCGAATTTGTGCCGTCTATTGGAACAGTGAAGATGACTTCGTCAACGCCAAAATGGTGAGTTGGTACTAGCCACTATTCGGTAGCGCGAGCCGGAATCTTCAACCTGAAAGCCGCCAACGCAACAAGGGAAAGCCCGATAAAAAGAGCACCTAACCAAAGCCAGTGAAGTTTTGCGCCTAACATCGTTCCTGCTGTAGCAGGTCCGAGAATCAGAGCAATCTGCCAGGAATTTCCTCCTGCTGCGTTATAACGACCACGCAAGTGATCCGGTGCAAGTTGGTTTGTTATCGAAGGTAAGGTCGGTGACCAGAACATTTCTCCAAAACTAAAAATTACTTGGCAGATGATTACCATGATCAAAGCGACATTGGTGAAGAGCCCGGCGAAGCTCAAAGCCAGCCACGCAAATGCCCAAAAGATTGCAGCAATTCCCATTGCTTTGGCGCGAGGCATCAATTCAATCTTCTTTACTACCCAAAGTTGAAAACATGCAATAACTAAAGTGTTGGCTGCGTAAGCCCAAGCGATATGCGATGGCGGTAATTTTCCAACGCTGGTGGAGAAGGCAGCGAATCCAACTTCAAGTTGGCTGTAACTAAAGAAAATACCGAAAAGGGCTACGAACCAAACTTTTACAAAAGTGCGGTCTCGGATGACATCTATCCAGCCGCCCTCTAACTTCTTATTTTCATGCCGCTCTTCTTTGCTGCGATGACCGGTGCGACCAAGCGTGAGGACCACAAAGAAATAAACCCAGAAGGAAATTCCATCGCCCCAGAAGAGATGTTGAAAACTTCGGGAGTTATCCAAATGCACAATGCTGGAGGAGATTAATCCCCCAATTCCAATTCCTAAATTAAGTACGGCGAATTGCGCACCATAAACACGTTCCCGAAGATTCTCTGGAGTCAGTTCAGTATTTATTGCCCCTTGAGCTGGCCACATCGCGGATTGACCGAAGGAACAGATGGTGATCACCAAGAAAGCTTGGCTTGCGGTATGAACCCAACCCCACAACCCATACCCAAGACCAGAAATTACAAGTGCGATTAAGAGAACTGGCTTGGGACCCCAGTGATCGATCATATTTCCTACTAGTGGCGAAATCACCAAAGAGGAGAAAGCGCCATATCCAACAATGACTCCTGCCAGAGCAGAACTAATGCCTCGCACGTTGTGCAGATAGATAAAAAGGTATGGAAGAACCAACCCATTACCTATTGCAGACAGAGTTATGCCCAAAAGCATGGTTCTGACTTTGTTCGGCAAGCGATTGGACATCAGATGAGCCTACCCAATCGCTGGGTTAACTCGTGCTAAATAACCATCCACATTGGGTTTTCAAAACGCTTAACAAAGGCGGCTAACCATTCAGCAGCCAATGCGCCATCAATAGCCCGGTGATCCACAGAGAGCGTGAAATTTATTACCGAACGAATCTCGATTTTTCCGTTGAGAACGACTGGTTTCTCTTTGGCAGCCCCAACTGCCAAAATCGCTGATTGTGGTGGGTTAAGAATCGCAGAAAATTCATCAGTACCAAACATTCCCAAATTGGTGACTGAGAAAGTTCCGCCTTCGATTTCATTTTGCTTTATTCGCCCGATTCGCGCACGATCGATGAGATCTGACGTTGCGGTCGCCAATTGAGTGAGATTCATCTGATTCACGGATCTCACTACTGGGGTAATGAGGCCATTATCGGTCGCAACAGCAATAGAAATGTCCACATCGTTGTATCGGCGAATTTCCTCAGGCGTCCAAATGACATTCGCATTGGGAACATCAGAAAAAGCGGCGGCAACAGTTTTCAAAATTAAATCTGTTACCGAAACTTTTTTGGTTGACCACTCGTTGAGTTTCTTTCGAAGATTTAAAAGATCATCCGCAATAACCGGAGCGGTTAAATAGAAATGAGGAACCGTAGATTTGCTTTCGGTTAGTCTTCTTGCGATTGCTTTTCGCATCGGCGAGTGAGCAATTGCGACATAACCGCCGTTGCCGCTCGGAATGAATGTCGGTTCTGATTTAGCAACGGGCTTTGTGGCTTGGACATTGGCCAGGTAGAAAAGAACGTCGGCTTTGACGATTCGCCCGCCAGGGCCAGTTCCTTGTAATAGTCGAGTCTCTATTGAGTTTTCCTTTGCGAGTCGCCGTGCCAGCGGGCTGGCAAAAATTCTTGCAGCGCTCGAAACAATTTCCGAAGTCTCGACAATGCTTTTACTTTCGAGCTGAGGCTTGGAATCGGAAGTGCCAGTGTCGACGGAGATGTTCTCGCTAGCCAACAATTTCTCGATGTCACTTTCACCTTCACCCGAGACTAGGAGGACGGCTATTGGATCGCCTACCGCGGTGGTGGCACCATTCTTTGCCAAATATCGACCGAGAATGCCATCTGATTCGGCAACGACTTCAACAAGCGCTTTCTCTGTCTCTACTTCGGCGATAGGTTGCCCAGTAGTAAAACTTGTGCCTTCCTCGATCAACCATTTTGAAATAATCGCTTCGGTGGCATTGGCTAGAACTTCAGGCATTCGCATGATGGCCGCCATTATTTTGCACCACCAAATCCGATTCGAACTGCTTCTAAACCAGCAACGACCTCTTCAGTTCCCGCAATAGCAGCTCGCTCAAGAACCTTGGAAATACTCGGCGAGGCTTCGCCGCCAGTCACTCGGGCTACCGGTTGATCTAACCAATCGAAGAATCGACGTTGAATCTCATCGGAGAGCCAAGCTCCATAAGAAGTTCCGCGAGCGCCCTGTTCCACAATCACAACATTGTTGGTTTTGCGAATACTAGCCTCAATCGTTTCCCAATCTAGGCTGGCTCGATCAAGCCAACGTAGATCAATGACTTCGCCATCAATTCCAGTCTGCTCAACTGCATTAAGTGAATGCTTGACCATCGATAAGTAAGTCAAGATTGTTACTTGCGATCCAACGCGACGAATATTCGCCTTTCCAAATGGGATGAAATAATCCAAATCTGATTCCGGTATCTCACCAGTTTCCTGATAAAGATCAACGTGTTCCAAAACTAATACCGGGTCATTAAGTTTGAGAGCGGCATTCATCAAACCGATGTATTCCGCAGGTGTTGAAGCAGCCACGATGCGCCAGCCTGGTGCAGTAGCAAAAATACCTGCTGGATCCATGAGGTGTTGGGATCCATATCCACTTCCCATTGCAACCTTGGTTCGAAGCACTAGCGGAACTGGATTTTGACCACCAAACATATGTCGCGCTTTTCCAATTTGATTAAAGACTTGATCAGCCGCCACCCACATGAAATCCGGATACATAAATTCCACGACAGGTCGGTATCTACCATCTAAGGCCATTCCACCACCCAGACCAGCGAAAGCATTCTCACTGATTGGAGTTCCTAGGATTCGATCAGGATATTTCTTGGATAGTCCTTTAGTTGCACCGTTTGTTCCACCATTAAGTCGGTGGATATCTTCACCAAGAATGATGATGTCTTCTTCTAACTCCATCCGGCGATCCAATACGCTGGCAACGGCGTCAACGAACTTAATCGTCTTGGTTTCTCCCGAATAAGTTAGCGGTTCAAGAGTTCTCACATCGTTGAGTTCACTGGCATCCCCCCGAACGCCAAAATCAACGAAACTCTTATCCGGCCATAACTCGGGGCGAATCCGCCGCTTGCCAGCGATCTCTGGATTTGCTTCGATTAAATGTGAAATAGCAACTTTATTTGCCTCTACGGCTTGTGCTCGAACTGCATCAACTCCTGCTTGATCAATGAGGCCAAGTGCGATCATCTCGTTTGCGACCCGAAGCAAAGGATCGCGGGAACGCCATTGGGCTTCCTCGTCTTTTGATCGATAGCCAAAAGCACTACCTGGGAATGGACCGTTTTGATGGAAATAGCGATAGACCTCGGCCTCGATAACGGTTGGGCCAGCTCCGGCTCGCATTCGTTTTTCCGCTTCTTGAGTGGCGAGATAAACCGCTAATGGATCCATGCCATCTACTCGCCATGATGGAATACCAAAGCCGAGAGCTCGAGCAGAGAGTCTAGGTTCGCCAGTAACTTCATTAACATGGGTAGAAACTGCATAAAGATTATTTTCAATAAAGAAGCAGAGTGGCAATTTCCAAGCCGAAGCCAGATTCATGGTTTCCAAGACGGAACCAATATTTGTTGCGCCATCTCCGAAATAAGTGATGGTCACATCTTTTGTTCCGGCGCGCTTTTGAGCCCAAGCATTTCCAGCTGCTAGTGGAACACCGCCGCCAACAATTGCATTTGTGCCAAGGGCACCAGCTTCAAAATTCTGAAGGTGCATTGATCCGCCGCGACCCGCGCAATAACCCTCTTCCAATCCAAGAATTTCAGCGTGAGTTTTTCGCAGTACAACGGCGAGTTCTGGAGTGACTAGATTGGCAAGATCTAACTTTCCACCAGATACGTGATTGATGACTTTGGCAAGAAATTGGTGGTGACCTCGATGAGTTCCATTTACCCCATCCGTTGATGAAAGCCCGATTACCGATCCAACTGCGCCACCCTCTTGTCCAATACTGCTGTGCGCAGGTCCGTGAACCAGACCTTCACCAGCGAGTTCAAGTACAGCCTCTTCAAAGGCGCGGATGAGGTGAAGTTGGCCGAGCATTGTGGCGAGAAGAGATGGGTCGGCAGCGCGCCAATCTTCCGGCGTGGTGGTTAATTGGATCCACGGCTCGCTGGGAAGTAACGATTGGTGCTCGGACATAGTAAAACTCCTACCGCGTCATTGAGGATGTAACGAGAGAACTGAACCATAGATTGAGTCCAATCTCAAGGTTTTTTTGCCAAATCTTCCCTTTTTGAGCCGATTTTGCCTAAGATTGTATCCAATAACTCGTTAGGAGCCCGCACATGTCCCTACCAGGATTGCTTGGAACTGAGCACATTGGCTTTACCGTGCCCGATCTTGATCAGGCTACCGAGTTCTTCGTTGATGTGATTGGGTGCGAATTGGTCTACTCGCTCGGGCCATTTGTTCGCGAAGATGACTGGATGAAGGAACACCTCAATGTTCATCCCAGAACGGTGATGCGCGAACTTAGATTTTTCCGTTGCAAAACTGGACCCAATTTTGAGATCTTCCAATATGAACCTTTTGACCCCCCTGCCCCTCAACCAAAAAATAGCGATATCGGTGGTCACCATCTCGCATTTTATGTAGAAGATTTTGATGTGGCGCTGGAGTATTTGAGAAGTAAAGGCGTCGAAATACTTGGCGAGCCAACATATAGTCGTAACGCCAGTGAAGGACAGAGGTGGGTCTACTTTCTCTCCCCTTGGGGAATGCAATTCGAACTAGTTAGTTTCCCAAACGGTAAAGCCTACGAAAAGGATTCACCGATAAAATTGTGGCACCCACTTTATCCGGAGAAATAGGTAGTCAATGTCCGTAAGTTCTGAGAGCGAGCTCGCTACAAGTCACAGAATCGCGGCAGCCTTAAAAGAGGAAATTCTTTCTGGGTTGTATCCGCCAGGAGTGCGAATTCGACAAGAAGATATTGCCGAGCAGTATGGCGCTAGTCGGTCCCCAGTTCGCGAAGCCCTACGAATGCTCGACGCCCAAGGACTCATCAAACTCGTTGCTCACACCGGCGCTTGGATTGCGGAATTGAGTTTGAGTGAGTGCGAGGAGATGTATCAAATTCGCGAGCGCATCGAACCTCTTATTCTCCACATGAGCATCCCAAACTTATCGGCCGATGTTCTTGAGGAATTGCAGCGTCTAGCCACTGCAATGGAAGAAAATCGAGATATTGAAACTTTTCTCAAACTAGATCGCGAATTCCATCTACTCACTTATTCCGGTGCGCAAACGGCCCTGCTTGGCGAGATGGTCGACCGGCTTTGGAACACGACTCAACACTATCGTCGCGCATATACAAAGCTATTGGCTGGCAATGGTTTCAAGCCAGCCCTTTACGAACATTTTCTTATGCTCTCGGCTATCAAGAAACTAGATGTAGAAGATGCCGAACGAATTCTCTACGGACATATTCGTCGAACTCGATTAGAACTAAGTCAACATCCTGGTGTTTTTACACCAGGTAATCAATAGCAATTCTTTGAGCGGAATAATCTTCAACCCAAGTAACAAATGCCTTGTGATCCGGGTATACCTGGTAGGCATCAAGGGCTTCTTGGCTCTCATAATCCGCGACCAAAACAACATCCCAATGCCATTCAACTAAGGCCATTGATTTATAGACATCAATGGATTTAATTCCCGGATGAGCAGCCACTAATGCTTCCAACTTCTCTTTCATTGCTAAAAAAATTGTTTCGCGTTCGGTGGCATCCGTGGCTTTTAATTTCCACACCACAATATGTCGGATCATTTCTTAGCGCTCCTTAACAGTTCCTGTTGAGGTTCAACACTATCTAAGGAATGATTTTTTCGTTGCGAAGACGATCAAAGAGATCTGTGAAAGAGTCCGGAGTAACTTGAACGTCCTTAAAACCCGCTTTGCGACTCTTGCCCATATCGGCAAAAGTTTCCACTTGGCGGCCTAAGTCTGCGTCGGTATGCCACCACGATGCGATTTCGGATGCCTTGTATGGTTTCAAATCGTATTTAGCGACAATCTTTTCCCAAATTTCATTTGCATTTCCCATTCGGGGTTCGAGTGGAGAAGTTTCTGCCGGATATCCTGGATCGACAACGCCGAAGTAATCAGCGAGTAATCGCCAAAGCTGGCGCCATCTGAATACATCGCCATTGACCGTATTAAATGCTTCATTTCGACCATTTGGATCAGTGGCTGACCAGACTGCATGACGAGCCAGAATGCGTGCATCGGTCACGTCAGTTACACCGTTGTATTGCTCTTTAGATCCAGGGAAAATGAACGGCGTTCCAAGCTCCTTGCAGATACTGGCGTAGACGGCAAGAGTCACACCCATATTCATCGCATTCCCGAGCGCCCAACCAATCATGGTGTGGGGGCGATGGACCGACCAGGTGAAGCCTTGTTCGGCAGCAGCCTTAAAGAGAATGTCTTCTTGGGTATAGTAGAAATTTTCAATTGGTAGTCGACCTTGACTCTCTTTGAAGGGAGTCTCGGCGGGGCTTGAGGCATAGGCTTCGAATGGTCCGAGGTAATGCTTGAGACCGGTAATTAATACTGCATGTTCCAAACTCTTAGATATGGCGAGGGCATCCAAAGTGTTCTGCAACATCGCGCCATTGACCTTGATATTTTCCGCTTCAGTGTCTTGACGAGACCAGGTTGTGAAAAAAAGGTGAGTTGCTCCCAAACCTGAGATTGCAGCGCTCACGCTTGCGGGATCTAAAACATCGCCATAAACGTGATGGACCCCAGGAATGATGATCCCTGGTTTGCGGGAAAGACCGTAGACCTCCCAACCATCCTGAAGTAGTTCGTGGGCAATGTTGTTGCCACCAATTCCAGTAACTCCAATAATCAGCGCTTTTTTCCCATTCATAACGCAGATGTTATGTGAGACTTTACAATCTGACAAGAACTAGCCCTCTTTTTCCCAATATCGTTAATCGTTGCTTGACGCTTGGCTCTACTGGTGCTTAACTCTTTCCACTATTTCAAGTATTTCCAGTATTTCCAGGTTCTCGGAAGACTTTTCTCATCTCTTAAAGGAGATACGCAATGGGGCGTGTGGAAGGCAAGGCAATCATCGTCTCTGGCGCTGGTAGCGGAATTGGTGCCGCTTTTGTCAAGGCATTTGCCGCAGAAGGAGCAAAAGTTGGGGTCCTCGATTTCAACGAGGCGGCCGCCAATCAAGTTACCGCCCAGATCGTTGAGGCCGGCGGTCAGGCAATTACCCTCGTCGCAAATGTTGCAAAACGCGACCAGGTTCAGGTGGCTTTTAGGAAATTTGTCGATTGGGCAGGACGACTGGATGTCCTTTTCAACAACGCGGGATTCAACAAACCGATGCCGCTTCTTGAAGTTACAGAAGAGAACTGGCACGCCATTATGGATGTCAATGGACTAGGAGTCCTGAT
>CAIMZW010000011.1 GCA_903846075.1 uncultured Actinomycetes bacterium | reverse complement strand
GGGACTTCCCATAAATCCTAACTATCCCTTAGTTTACAAAGACTATGTAACCACCCCGTGGGATCATGCAATGAGAAATCATTTATCACCAGACATTGTGATGATCAATGGTCTCAATATTTCTGACTCCTTAGAAGCGACAGTTAAATGGGCAAAAGCTCCCACAAAGATTTTGGTCAACCTTTCAAAAAACGGAAATAGAACCTTAGATATTTCGAAAGTGGGAGGCATGCCGCTTTTCGTCGACGAGCTCCTTGTCCTCGAATTTTCGCCAACTTCGAAGGATAACTCCGAATGATTCCCAATGATTCAGTACTGGAACGTTGGCAAAAGGAGGCAACGACTTCAGTACCGCGGCAACTTAATAGCGTTGAAGTCGAATACATAAAGAACCTTCCCTATGAAATGCCCTACTGGACACGAGTCGTCACGAAGATGATTACGGACACCAGACAAATCATTGTGACCTATGCCGACAAGGTGAAGGCTCTCGAATTTGCCGGAGATTTTGTTCCTAAAGGGTATTTGCCGGAGCAGTATTTGATCACGGAAACAGCTAGTGATTTACGTGGGCTCGTTCTTCCTCGAGAGTTTGTTATTAAAGCTTCGCATGGATCAGGAGGAATGATTGCGGTATCGGAAGATGCTAATCCGGCTGACCGGGTTCCAGATCCCGGCCCCGATTCGGATTGGGCAAGATTGTCGATTCATCCAGATACTTTTGATTTAGAGCGAGCAATAACACTATTTGATAGATGGCTCACGCTTAAGTATCGCCAATCTGATAACACAATCAGAGAATGGTGTTACACCGAAATTCCTCCTCGAATAAGAGTGGAGAAACTTTATAAAGGAAAATATCTAATTCCTACGCAGGTAAATATCTACTATTTCAAAGGTGTTCTCGGTTCGATCATCTATTTTGAACGGGATGCCGATGACAACTATCCGATTAATTTAAGATTTCTCTCTCACGAAACTGATTACGCCAGAATTTCTGCCGGTATTTCACAATCAGTTTGGGCGGAGATTATTGAAAGTGGCAAGCAAATGTCGCAATTCACCGACATGGTTCGCATCGATTGGATGATCACCGATGAAGGACCGATATTTTCTGAATTAACCAACTATCCAAGTGGTGGATACATCGTATTTTTTGGAAACAGTTCAAGAACCGGCGATGACGAACACGATGAATATTGCAGAATGTGGGACGGTTTGTAATCACCATGAGAGAAAATAATTCCTCAAGAGAGCGGTGGCGAGCCGAAGGGCAGAATTTCATTCCGAGAAAGTTAAATCAGCGCGAAATAGAATTTATAAAGAATTTGTCTCCCAATCCAAATTTTCAAAAAAGAGTGACCGCGAAAATGATCCTGGACACTCGAGAGTTGATCGTGACATTTGCGGACAAGGTGAAGTCCCTTGAATTCGCAAAAGAATTCGTCCCACATCAATACTTACCAGAGCAATATTTTGTAGCCCAATTTGCAGATGAATTGAAAGAATTCCGAATTCCCAGCGAATTCGTTATTAAGACTTCGCACGGGTCTGGGGGGTTGATTGTTGTTTCGGAAAAGGCCGACCCAAATAGCGTAATTCCCGAGCCTGGGGTGAATTCAGATTGGGCAAGAATCGCAATTTCGCCAGAGAATTTTGATCTAGAAAAAGCAATTCCACTTCTGAAGCGTTGGTTAACAATCCAGTATCGTCAAGAGGAGAACACCATTAGAGAGTGGTGTTATTCGGAAATTCCCCCTCGACTTCGGGCCGAAAAGTATTACAAAAGTAAATATCTAATTCCGGAACAGATGAACATATTTTTCCTCGGTGGAGAGCCTTTTTCTTACAATTTTCGAGAACCACTTATAGACAACCACAAGACTTTTGATTACCGATTTATGGCTGGTGAAGAGAAGAGTGCTCGCATATGCACTCGGTTATCAAAACAAATCTGGGAAGAAATAATTGAATCCAGTCGAAAAATGAGCCAATTCACTGACATGGTTCGAATCGATTGGATGATTACCAATGAGGGGCCAATTTTTTCCGAACTTACCAACTATCCGGCCGCAGGAAATATAGTCTTCGCTGGAACGAGTAGCAGGTCTGCTCAAGAAGAGCGCGCCGAATATGATCGTTTGTGGAGCCAACTCATCCTTTGACTTCGCTTAGATATTCGAAACTATAAATAGCAAAGCCGGATACTAAAGTCAGTAGCGAACTTGCGGCCATCGCCATCCCATAATTTTGCGCTCCAGGTCGGGAAATAAGTTGAAACAAGACCGTTGGGAGCGTTGCTTGATCGCCATAAGCCAAGAAATTCGCGGCTCCAAATTCTCCAATGGAAAGTACGACCGTATAACCAGCCGCTAAATAAATACTCTCTCGCACCAAGGGGAATTGAACTCGTCGCCAAGAACTTAAACGATCCGCGCCATCAATCTCGGCCATCTCCAAGAAGTTTCGGGGAATGGCTTGGATGGTCGGATAAACGAATCTAACCACGAGTGGAATCGCAAGTAAGGATTGCGCAATTGGCGTTACCAACCAACTCGAACGAAGCGGAAATGCCCCATCTCCAAAAGTCACCAGAAAGCCAAATCCAAGAATCACACTTGAAATACCAATTGGCGCAAGAAAGAAAGCGTCGAGCAAATTCCTCATCATCTTGCGGCGAAGCCCAGCGTAAGCCAAGAGGTAGCTAACGAGAACTCCAGTAAGGAGACTGATAATTAGAGTAACCAAAGCGTTGCGGAGAGAATTCAATTCGGCAGTTCCAACCGAAATACTCAAGAGATCTCGTGCACCATGCGTTGCCAAATTATGAAAATTTGCAATCCCCCAGCCACCATGTGATTGAAATGCTCGAATTAAAAGGGAGAACATAGGTGTGATGATCAAGATGAGAACAATCAAGATGACTAAAAAGAGCGCCGGAACATCTCTGCCATCGAAATTCTTGCCAAGTTGTTTCTCGCGCTGATTCCCGGTTAGAGAACGAGAAACCAATCGCCCTGAGATAAAGAGCGTCAGAAAGGTAATTGCCAATTGAACGAGTACCAGTGAAGCACTTCGATGAAGATTTAGGAACGAGGTGGCCGAGGTATAGATCTCGGTTTCAATTGTCTTTGTTCCGACATTTCCCAAGACCATCACAATTCCAAAATTCGCCGAGCAGTATAGGAATATCAGGACTCCCACCGACGCAATTGATTCTTTGATTTGCGGCAAAACGATCTGAACGGCAGTTCGTATCCGGCCCGCACCGTCCAGTTCAGATGCATCAGAAGTTAAGGGGTCAAGATGGCTCCAAGCTGAACCAATAACTCTCACGGCAATCGAATAGTTCATAAAGGTATTCGCCAGGATGATTATTGGCGTTCCATTTACCCCGCTTAGTAATGAGCGGAAGGCAATGGCAACAACAATGCTCGGCAGCATGAAAGGAATTGAAACCAGCGCTCGAAATACTCGTTGAAATCGATAGCGCTTTACATAAAATACGTAAGCACTTGGAATGCCCAAAAATAATGAGAGTAGGGCCGAGACTCCCGCTTGCCAGACCGTGAACCAGATGATGTTCAGAGTTCGGCCGTTGAAAACTTCGCTCCAAAAATGACTGCTGACACCAGTGGCCAACAACTTCCCTAACGGTAAGTAAAAAAAGAGTCCAAAGAAGAGAAGAGCCAGACCCCACAGATATTTGGGAGAGCCGCTCCTAACCAAAGATTCTCGACCAATCAGCCAGCCAACTCTTGCGGTTCTTGGCAAAATCCAGATGATCCCCATAAGTCTTCGCGGCTACTTGAGTGAATTTTTGCCATTGTGAAGGAATCTTCACATTCCTATCCATTGGGTACATGTACATCGAATTTGGAAAGGACGATTGAAATTTGGAGCCTAATAAATAGTTGACGAGCGCCTTTGCGCCATTCGGATTTTTAGCGTGATTGATAACCGCAACATACTCAGTTTGGCGGAAACAACCATCCAAAATCGCGGCGGTCTGTGATTGACCATCCGCACGTACTTCATCCGCCGGTGAGGATGCGTAACTCAAAACAATTGGATACTCACCTTTTCCACTAGATCCCGAGAAATCGGTGTAGTAAGCGGCATCCCACCCGGAATCCACTTTGACGCCATTGCTTTTCAAGTCAGACCAATAACTCTTCCAACCAGAAGCCCCTAATTCATCAATCGTCGCAGCTAAAAATGAAAGCCCGGTTGACGAGAGATTCGGGTTCTCCACCACCGTGAGATCTTTATACCTCGGCAGTGTCAATTCTTTAATGGAAATCGGCGGTGTGACTTTATGTTCGGCAAACCATTTTTTGTCATAGTTAAAACAAACGTCGCCAAAATCAGTTGCCTGCAAATTTCCACTAAGAATTCCATTGCTCTGGGCTAGTCCTGAAAAAGTGTTATCTATTCCAAATACGGCATCAGCGATGGGCGAATTTTTTGTGAGGATCAATCTATTTGTCAGACTGCCAGCATCACCGGCTTTTATTAATTTGAGTTTATATCCCGTGGATTTATCAAAATCCGCGACCAACTCTTTGCTCATCACAAATGAGTCATGGGTTACGAGAATGACATCTTTACTTTTTCGGGTTCCAGTAAAATAAACCGCAGAAAAAACTACTGCGATAAGCGCAACAATTATCGATACTGTGATGAATTTCTTGCTTGAACTTTTCATTTCCTGTGTCCTCCTAGATGGACACGGGTAAGAGGTAGTCTCCCTGCGTTGGCATTACCCAGATCAGGTTCGACGGTCGAAGAGTACGTACTCTTCCTCTCAGTCCAGTGTTACTGAACTCCCGTGGCTCCTTAGATTACTCCTGATATTCAAAAAGAACGACCTAATCTCAACCGACAGATTCGATCTAAAATCTAGTCAGGAATGCGAGCCCAGTACACGTCAGCTCCATTTATGTAACGTCGTACATTTTCAATGAGTTCAGTGACCGAAATTTGTTCGCCAACGAACCCATTACTTGCTGCCACCTCGGATAAATCTGAAAAGATAGGTTCATTTTTCTTGAGAAAATCTAATGTCTTTTGCAGCGAAGCAATGAAACTTTCATCGTGAACTATTTGAGCAGCGAAAATGCCATCCTTAATTTTCTGGGGACTTAATCTAGAAGATTGCCAAAATTGTCTTACGGATTCCTCATCACTCAACTCTTGTACTATCCGATATTTCTCATTGACCTTATCTAGAAATGCTCGTTTGTGACGGGAGCGAACTCGTTCTATCGAGGTAAAGGGAAGATGAGCTATATAAAGATTTAGTGGGTCGGCCCCCGCAATGCGGCTGTCGAATTGAAGCCAATCTACGCCATTGCCGTATTTCAGTTGATGGCCACCGTGAGATAAGAATAAATCTTCTCTGGCACGAACCAATAACTTGGGGGAAGTTCGCTTCTCCTGTGGCAGGCGCCTGCCCTCCTGCACCGAAAGTAGAAAAGTTTCAATGGGCTGGCCAAGATCTAATTCAGTTTTCGCTCGATAGTTTGCGGCTAATAGTTCGTCACCTAACGAGAGCTCTTCGTCAGAATTGATAATAAAGTTTTCTACCCGAATCGCCAGCGCGGCCCACTCTTCCGATACGGTTTCCAGAATCTCCGAAAGTTGTTCTCCATGTTCGATGACTAAGAATTCATCTGCATCAAGAAAATGAACCCAGTCATATCCGTCTTTACACGCTCTAAAGAAAAGTATGTTGAAAATTGCTTCTTGATCAAAAGGTTCGAGGTCAGATTCAAAGAAGGTGATTCGACCCGGAAATTTCTTTATTAATTCCGATATTCCAGCCCTAGAACCATCGGTGCTTGAGTGGTCAAAAAGATAAAGATGATCCGCGTAATTGAGCAAGGCGTGCGAAGCGGTGGCTGCCAGCAAAGGCCATTCATTCTTGGCTCCAATTACGGCTGCGATTTTGGTCAAAGCTGGATCCCATTCATTAGAAATCGTATGAATGCAATCTTAACCTGCTAAAGATTCTTCAGGTTCATTATTTCGATTTTCGATTTAACTAATTGCTCTTCGAGTTCAAAGATTCTTTGCTGTTGGGCAAAAATAATTTGATGGTCCTGAGTCTGAGCCTCAAAAGTTTCATCAACAAATTCACCATTGAGCCAAAGATTCACAAATCTGGTTTTTCTATGAAGAAAAGTTTCAGGTGCTGATGCATTTACACCGAAGACCACACAAAAATCATTCCAAAGTCCATTGTCTTGAAGCCCAACAAAACTTTCCATCAGAGTTAATCCCGGTTGAGCAATACGCCCCCAATCTAAAAGTGCTTTGCCCGCATCAGGATAAAATCGATACACATCCAATGGGTGGCGATGAACTAAGCCATTAGAGGGAACGTTCAGATAGATATATCCGCCATCTCGGGTAACTCGCACCATCTCCTGAAACGTCAACCAAAAAGTCGAGTCATGTTCAAAAACGCTAGATGCAACAACTACATCAAAACTCTTGTCTTCAAATGGCAATCGACTTGTGCCTTCAACGACTATGTCGACCGCAGGACCAGCTACTAGGTCGACCCCAATCCATTCGGATCCAGCTGGTTGAAAATCTCGCAATGTCCCATTGATATCGTAGGAACCCATCTCGAGCACTCGAGACATGGTTGGCTTCCAGTAGCACTCGAAAAATTTCTTGCCATGTGAATGGGCCGAGGGATGCACCTAACAAGTTAAACAGGTGAAAAAGGGTTTGGGAATTAGCCTAAAAATAGACGAAAAGATTAGGCGTAAAAGCAAAAAGTGGGCCCCGTCGGGATCGAACCGACGACCCACGGATTAAAAGTCCGTTGCTCTACCGACTGAGCTAGAGGCCCTCACTAACTAGGGGTTTTAAGCCAACCAGTAGTGCGGGTTGAATTGTAAAGGTTTTTTAGAAGGCTATGAACCAAGCCCAGGTGGAGTGGTGGCTGGGTCCGGAATAGGTGGGTTCATCCTTGAATCTAGGAGATCTACCCGGCCCCGGACGTTCAATTTCTCGTATATTCGCATGGTTTCGTGGCGGATGGTCGATTCACTAAATCCAAACTTACGGGCAATAGCCAGATTGGTCGAGCCTTTTCGAATCTCTTCTAAAATTGCCCACTGCCGCTTTGTCAAGGTCAGAAGTTGTTCCGGTTGGTTGCTGGGCGTCGCCTCTTTGGTTGGCTTCGCTTTCTCATTGAGTCCGAGATAAAGGCTGATCACCGATCCAAGTCGTTGAAAGAAATATTCGAAATTGGGATTGATCGTTAAAAAGAGATCGGAGGTAACCATGGCGCCACCGAATTCTGGAATCGACCAGGAGATTGATGAAGCAAATCCATTTGGAAAAAGGAGTTTCGTATTATCGGGATAACTGAATAAATATTCTTCATAACTTCCGCAAGACATAATCTTGCCGCTTCGAAGAGTTTCGTTTAACGGAGTGTCAGTAGAGAGCAATCTCTCTGGGTCATTGGAAAAATGTGCGGGGTTGTAACCAAAGCCGGCCGGGTAATAAACCGCCCCGTTAAGACGAACTGCAGCAAAAAAAATATTCGTAACTTCGAATTGGCGCAAAGTATGTTCGACAAGATATCTCGCGATTGCACCCAACGGTGGCTTCTCTATTCGAAGGTAGTCGATTAATTCCCCAAGAACCGAAAGGTCATACGGGTCTGATTCGGGCGTGATAACTTTGAAATGCACAGAGGCGGTATCTCGATTCTGCACGATAACCCCCTCAATGGTGCTCTACCGTCCCACTTGAGAAAGCAATTCACAAGGTTCAAGCGTGGGACTAACACTTCTCTTGAACAGTGATTCAAAGTTAGCGACTAGCACTGACACTTTGAAATCCTTGCGATTGTAGACTGAGAGTCTCCCGAGAAGGTTCTGACAGACGGGGAGTGGCAAATATGACCGATTAAATTTGGTCTTGGCTTACTTCAACTACCCGCGTTTGACCATCCGCCAGTGGTACCAATAGAGCGGCGCAGCCACAATCAGGGTGGTAACGCCATCGAAAATCCCTTTAATGGAATTGTGGCGATTTTGCGTCGTTTGTGCCGCTTTTGCCAAGGCCGATGCCGATTTCGATAAATTCGGATCGATGTAACCCGGGTCTGGGTAAATCAAAGAAACTCCGCTGCGCAGCGCACTTGCCACGGCAACAAGGCAGACCAAGAGCGAGATGAGACATATTGCGTATAAATAAAGGCTTTTCCAATCGACACTACGTCGCGCGTATTGTGGCGCTGGGGGTAAGTGCTCCTTTGAATCTTCGCTCATGTCCTTAAGTTTGGGGGGCTTGGGTCGCGACCACAAGAGCTGCGCATGAACTCGTCGAGAACCAGAAATTTAATTCGGCAACGACCTTTTCTAGAAAGCCGCCTTTTTCAGCCGATCTCTAATAGCGGCAGCCAACCCCTCGCCTTCGGGCTGTAAAACTGCGATCGTCGAAATCCCCATTTGGTCGCCTAATCTCAGAGCCGAATAGAGGTCCCGGGCGTACTGCTCGATAGATGAAGGGGAAGCAAGGCGAACAGCGCCACTTGGGGTTGGGATGGTGGCCCAGGCAATGAAGCCTTCGCCAGATTCAGGCAAAGCATCAAGCACCACCTTTGCCGCCGGGGAGTAATGGGAATCTAGAGATCCAGAGACTCGAATATCGACTTGCTCGGGCGCTAAAACTTTCAACCCTGTGCTCTCTTCAATCATCTCTGCCGTTACTGCGCCGAGCCGAAGTATCCGCGGAGCGGATCCAGTGCAATCGACAATCGTAGATTCCACACCCACTAGTGAAGGACCACCATCCAAAATGAGGTCGCGCTCCTTATCGAGGAAAGCGCCAATCTCTTCTTCCACAGCGCTTGCTGTCGTTGGGGAAACCGCACCAAACCGATTAGCACTTGGAGCCGCAACACCTTTGCCACCGAGCGACACGAATGACTTAAGAAGTGCGAGTGCCAGTGGTTGCGCCGGGACTCGGAGTCCAACAGTGTTCTGTCCGCCAGTTACGAAATCACCAGCAAGTTCACTGCGATGCATAATCAAAGTTAGGGGACCTGGCCAAAAATCTCTCGCTAAAGAGATTGCATAATCTGGAATCTCACTCGCCCACTCCCCTAATAAATCAAGCGATGGAATATGAACTATTAACGGATGATTTTCAGGGCGACCCTTAGTTGAATAAATACGTGAAACAGCAACTGGGTTTGTGGCATCTGCACCAAGTCCGTAAACGGTCTCCGTGGGAAAGGCGACAAGCGCGCTCTCCATTAATGCTTGTGCCGCGCCAATGATGGTATCTGTCGTGCACGAAGACAAAATGGTCACAGTCAGAATTCTCTCACCAAAATCGGGCGGAAAGCACAGGATAGGTATGAAAGACTGTCAATATGAAACTTCACAGTAAATCAACGATTTCAATCCTTGCCGTCTTAGGCCTCAGCGCTGCTCTTCTGACTGGATCCTCAGCCCAAGCAAGCACTTCACCCACAAGGTATATCAGTCTTAGCTCATCAGGAACTGTGAAAGTTACCCCCGACGCAGTTCGACTCAACGCAACAGTCTCACTCGTTGCTGGAAACACTAAAGATGCACTTTCAAGCGCATCCACCTCTGCCAATGCCGTTCGCACCGCTCTTACTTCCAACGGCATCGCCGCAAAAGACATTAAGACAACTTCCTTAACTGTTTATCCTGAGTACAACTACACCGCCACAGGTGGCTCAGTCCTCATTGGTTATCGCGCATCTCAATCTTTTGATGTAGTCATTCGCAATGCAAAAAATGCTGGTCCAGTTGTTGATGCAGTCGTTGCAGTTGGAAGTGACGCTTTACAGATCAATGGCGTAACCCCATTCGTACTCAATAATGATGGCGCAACGGAAGCCGCACGAGTCGCCGCAATCAAGAGCGGACGCACCAAGGCGCTCTCCTACGCGAAACTTCTTGGCGTCAAACTCGGTCCAATCATGTACATGGAAGAAGCATCTTCTCCAACCCAATATCCAGGTGTGTACACCGCGATGGCAAAATCTGATGCCGGAGCCACAACAGTTGATCTTGGCCAACAAGATGTAACCGTCTCCGTCAACCTGCGCTGGTACATCGCTTAATTCCACGCTCATTCCTAAGAACTGAGCCTCAATCTAGGCTCAGTTTTACCTAGGCAAGGCTCTCCGATACCCTTGCCTCTGCTTAGCGTCCCCATCGTCTAGAGGCCTAGGACATCGCCCTTTCACGGCGGTAACACGGGTTCGAACCCCGTTGGGGGCACGCTCGACAAAGGGTTATCCTTTGTCGTTGAGGAAACGTCAGGACGAGCAATCGGCCAGAAACCTCGGTTAGGCCCAGTAGCGCAGTTGGTTAGCGCGCCGCCCTGTCACGGCGGAGGTCGCGAGTTCAAGTCTCGTCTGGGTCGCAAAAGGAAAGCCCCCCGAAAGGGGGGACTTCTTTTTGTTGGCTGGGTAGCTCAGTTGGTACGAGCGCGCGACTGAAAATCG
>CAIMZW010000010.1 GCA_903846075.1 uncultured Actinomycetes bacterium | reverse complement strand
TAAAAATGTACTGACTAATCTCTAGTCATTCTCCTTGGAATTTGCTGGAATTACATCGGTGAATTTAGCCAAAGGCGCATAGAATAAAAGTGTCCAGATAGTCTGATTTGAGGATCAGATCTTGGTTTTGCTAGCACAGGTTGAAAGTATCCCGTCGTCGGTTCAGTGGCAAGTGACCAAAACTTGGAAAGCCTGGTTGCGATAATTGAGTTATCCACGAATTGCGTTAAACGAGTTCCTTCGAATTCTTTTTTTTGCGCATTAATGAATGTAAAATCATGCTTACTCAAAAAATAATTGAGAGCGAATGGAGGGACTCCGAGCACGGCAATGATTACGAGGTGGCTAGTTTCACGGCGATAAAAATGACCGCCTTGCATGGTCTGGATGTCGAATTTTCTATTTAATGAACAATATGGATTTGAACATGGACTTTGTCGACTCATTTTCGTTAGAATCAGACCAGCCCGGGCAAATGAGAAGTGGATTGACTAAACCGAGGCAGACCTCTGCAAGCGATCCCTTATCGCAGCGGCCAAACCATCTCCGCCAGGCTGAAGAACAACGACTACCCCCAATCCCTTCTGATCCGCGCTTCTCAGCGCTTGGTAGAGCACTCTGGCGTATTGTTCAATAGAACTTGGGGCGGCCAGGCGAATAACGCCATTGGGAGTGGGTATTTGGTCTGGAGCTATTAGTCCATCACCAGCCACTGCGACTACATCAAGGATGACTTTTGCTTTGGGGGAGTAATGCGAGGCGAGGGAACCCGAAACACGGATAGCGGTGGGGTTTGATTCCAGGGCGATCAGTCCCGTGCTTTCTTCGATGATTAGTGGGGTGATGGCGCCAAGGCGCAAGATCATTGGGGCGGGACCGGTGCAATCGATGATGGTGGATTCGACGCCTACTAGGCACGGGCCACCATCCAGGATTAAATCGTAGGGAGACAAGTATTGTGAAAGCTCTTCTTCCACTGCTTGGGCTGTTGTTGGAGATACTGCGCCAAAACGGTTGGCACTGGGGGCGGCGATTCCATGGCCAGCGAGGTCGTTGAACTCTTTGATGAGTGCGAGCGCAATTGGGTGGGCGGGGACTCGCAGGCCGATAGTGTCTTGTCCGCCGGTGATGAAATCTTTGGCGAGCGCAGAGCGCTTGAGTACTAGGGTCATCGGTCCGGGCCAGAAATCGCGGGCCAGGGTGATGGCGTATTCAGGAATCTCTTGCGCCCACTGACCCATCCCATCGAGGGATGCGATGTGGACGATTAATGGATGATCTGTCCGTCGACCTGCATAAACCTGAACTCAAGAATTCTTTATCGCCTTATTTTTCATTAGCGAGAAACCGTTCATGCGGAGCAATAAAACTGCGGCTAAATACATCAAAATGCAACCACTCACGAGCAAATTTCCCCAAGGAGTCGCGGTTTTAGGCAATATGCCACCGGTGGCTGTTGGAGGTGGGACTGGTGATAAGTAGGTGGGAGAAGGTGTGGGGGTTGGAAAAGGGGTTGGGTCTGTTATCGAAGTTTTAGACATCATGTCGTAATTT
>CAIMZW010000009.1 GCA_903846075.1 uncultured Actinomycetes bacterium | reverse complement strand
TGCAATCGAGACCTGAGCAGTAGCGCGCAGCCCCTTACTTAAGAAAGCCTCGACGAGAACACCAAGAAGGGCTCCACCAAGGACAATCAGAATAGGTGCAAGAAGTGAATAGTTGAGTACGGGAGCGGTCAGCATTACTTACCTGCCTTAGGAGCTGGATCGGTAACCCCGGAGTGAGTCATCACCGTTTGTGTTGCTGGGTTAATTGCATCAAGGAGTGGCTTGGGAAAGAAGCCAAGAACAACCAGGAGCAAAATAATCGGGGCAATCGCCACTTTCTCGCGCAGATTCAAATCTGGCAAGTTTTCATTCCCCTCTTTGGTTGGACCATGCAACGACTTCTGCACCACGATCAATACATAGAGGGCGGCCAAAATGATTCCGGTAGTTCCAAAGATTGCAGCGACTGGATATCTGGTGAAGGTTCCCACGAGAACCAGAAATTCGCTGACGAAACTTGAGAGACCAGGCAGGGCTAAGGCTGACATTCCAGCTAAGAAGAAGGACCATGCCAGAACTGGAGTGACACGTTGGAGTCCACCGAAGTCATCGATGTTGGAAGACTTGCGACGATAAATCATCCATCCTGCTACTAGGAATAGTGCGCCGGTAGAGAAACCGTGGTTGACCATATAAAGGGTTGCACCAGATAGTCCCTGGGAGGTCATCGCAAAAATTCCTAGGGTAATAAAACCAAAGTGTGAGATAGAGGTGAAAGCGATCAAACCATTGATCTCCTTCTGACCAATAGCCAAGAAGGCTCCGTACAAGACAGAAATAACGGCCAACACCATAATCACCGGGGTGAAGGTTTTCGATGCATGTGGGAACAAGGTGATACAGAAACGGATCATTCCGTAGGTACCAACTTTATCTAGCACACCTAAAAGCAGAACCGAAGTTCCAGGTGTTGCTGATTTAGCAGCAGTTGGTAGCCAAGTATGGAATGGCCAGAGTGGCGCCTTAATCGCGAAGGCGATAAAGAATCCGAGGAATAAGAAGTTCTCCGTGAGGGAATCGATATGAAGATTGGAGAGCGCACCAATATCGAAGGTGTGTCCGATCTGATTTCCAGCAATCACATAAAGACCGATGATCGCAGCCAACATCAACAAACCACCGAGAAGGCTGTAAAGCAAGAATTTCATTGCTGCCGCAGCTCGTTCACCTCGGCCATATCCCCCAATGAGGAAATAACCCGGAATCAACATCGCTTCGAAGATAACGTAAAAAAGGAAGACATCGGTCGCAGCAAAAACGCCGATCATCATGGTTTCTAGAATCAAGATAAGAGAGTAAAAAGTCTTTGGACTCCAACGACCATTCTCTGATTCATGCCACCCAGCAAGAATGACTACTGGAACAAGAATTGTCGCCATCAAAATCAGAACGAGGGCGATGCCATCGATGCCGACTGCATACTTGATGCCAAAACTTGAGATCCAATTTCGGGACTCAACAAATTGCATACCTGGCATATTGGTTTTGAACTTGTATGCCATAACCCCAGCAACGCCAAGGACGACAAGTGAGATGATGAAAGCAAATTTCTTCACCATATCCGCATTGCCCTTTGGCAAGAAGGTCAGCAGAACCGTTCCGATCAACGGAAGAAGTTCTAGCGAGGTCACGATACTCACAGCGTCACCACCCAAATCGTCGTAATGAGAGCAAGTGCGCCAATAACCATGATCAACGCATAACTTCGAACATAACCATTTTGTATTCGACGAAGTCCTTTTGAGGAACCGAGGAAGATTGAACCGACCAATCGGACGATGCCGTCGATGAAGTAATGATCGGTTTTTACCAATCCTTCGGTGAGCGCCTGGCCAGGTCGCATGAGGACTGCCTCGTTGAAGGCATCTTGCATCAGATCGCGACGAGCAATCTTGGTAAATACCGTTACATTTTCTGGCGCTTCGGCGGGAACATTTGAACGATATTTAGCAAAGGCAATTCCGACACCAATAATGACGGCAACCAGAGCGAGGCCGGAAACCACAGCAGGCTTCAACAATTCTTTTCCACCCTCAACACCATTGGCATTGAGGACTGGAGCGAGCCAGTTAACCAAGGAATTTCCAGAGTTGAAGAGGAATCCAGAAGCAACCGAACCGATCGCAAGGATCGCCATAGGCAACCACATCAGAATTGGGCTCTCGTGTGGGTGAGCCTTCTCGTCCCAACGCTTGGAGCCAATAAAGGTCATAACAACAAGACGGGTCATATAGAACGCGGTTATTGCAGCACCAAGCAAGGTCGCAATTCCCAAAATCCAACCCTTGGATCCACCAGCATTAAAGGCAATTTCGATAATTTTGTCTTTTGAGTAGAAGCCAGCAAAGGGCGGGACTCCGATAATTGCAAGATAACCAAGGCCAAAGGTTGCAAATGTGATGGGCATGAATTTTCCGATGCCGCCAAATCTGCGCATATTTACTTCATCATCCATGCCATGCATGACCGAACCCGCACCCAAGAACATACCTGCTTTGAAGAAACCGTGGGTGAGCAAGTGCATGATCGCAATCGCATATCCGACTGGTCCAAGACCGGCGGCAAGAATCATGTAACCAATCTGCGACATGGTTGAGGCTGCAAGTGCCTTCTTGATGTCATCTTTCGCAGTACCGATTAACGCTCCAAAGAGCAACGTAATTCCTCCAACAATGACCACCATCAGCCGTGCGATTGGCGCAGCATCAAAGATGAAGTTGGAACGAGTAATGAGATAGACGCCAGCGGTAACCATGGTCGCTGCGTGGATCAGCGCCGAAACTGGAGTTGGACCGGCCATCGCATCGCCCAGCCAGGATTGCAATGGGAACTGGGCAGATTTTCCTGCGGCAGCCAAGAGCAACATCAAGCCAATTGCGGTTAACGCGGCTTTGGAAGCGTGTGGCGCTCCGGCCTTTACGCCTTCAAAAGAGACCGAACCAAATTGCGCAAATGAAATCATGATGGCCAGTGAAAGTCCCACGTCACCGACGCGGTTGGCTACGAATGCTTTCTTAGCGGCTGTGGCATAAGCCGGCTTTTGATTCCAGAAACCAATGAGCAAGTAAGAGGCGAGGCCAACGCCCTCCCAACCTACATAGAGGTTGAGATAGGAATCGCCAAGCACCAAGAGCAACATGGCTGCGATAAAGAGGTTGAGATAAGCAAAGAATCGTCGTCGATCCCGATCATGAGACATGTAAGCGATCGAGTAAATGTGAATCAGGGTTCCAACGCCGGTAATGAGAAGTACAAAACAGATGGAAAGTTGATCCAAAAGTAACGAAGCATTTACTTGGAAAGATCCAACCGAAATCCAACTAAAAATCTTTTGTGTGACCGCTCGGGCGGCGCCGGTGCGATTATGCATCGCGATGAATTCAAAAACTCCAATGGCAAATGCAGAGGCGGAGACGAGGGTGGCAAGAAGGTGACCCCACTTATCGGCAATTCGGCCGAGGAGAAGCAGTAATGCCGAACTAAATAGCGGAAGCGCTATGAGATAGACCAAGTGCGAGCTAGTTGTCATGATTACCGTTTCAACAAACTGGCGTCATCTACCGACGCCGATCGACGGGAGCGATACATCGTGACGATGATCGCGAGTCCAACAACAACTTCACAGGCAGCCACAACCATCGTAAAGAAGGAAGCGACCTGGCCATCGAGATTGCCATTGATTCGAGCAAAAGTTACGAATGCAAGGTTTGCCGCGTTGAGCATAAGTTCCACGCACATAAATACAACGATTGCATTGCGTCGAACCACGACGCCAACGGCTCCGATGGTGAAGAGAATTGCCGAGAGATATAAGTAGTTGGAGATATCCATTTACTTCTCCTCCTCTTCCACTGGTTGCATCTGGAAAGGTGCACTCGCGATCATGTCGCCACGAGCCTCAAGGACTCCAGAGATTGAAGTCGGGGCAGGAGAGCCATCGGGCAACAAGGCCGGAACATCGACCGCATTGTGGCGAGCAAAAACACCGGAACTTGGAAAGCCTGCTGCATTTGCCAGTGAGCCACTTCGAAACCGAGCAATTGATTGATCACGCTGTGCGGTTCGAGATTTGATCTTCTGGCTGTGTGCCAAGACCATCGAACCAAGAGCTGCAGTAATAAGCAGTGCGGAAATAACTTCGAAAGCCCAGACATATTTGGTAAATAACTGCTCGGCTAATCCTTGAACATTTCCGGTCGAATTCACTTCTACTAATCCAATTGCAGTTCGACCAAGAGAGGCTCGACCTATCAAACTTACTAATAACCCGCCAACTCCGATTGCCGCAGCAATCGCGGCTGGTCGCTGACCTTTGATGTTCTCCACCAAAGAATCAGAACTGTCGACACCAACCAACATCAGAATAAAGAGAAAGAGCATCATGACGGCGCCGGTATAGACAACTACCTGCACGATTCCCAAGAAGAGGGCATCTTCTGCGATATAGAAGATTGCCAACGTGATCATGACCCACGCTAGAAGCAGGGCTGAGTGAACTGCCTTCTTTGCCATCAACATGCCTAGCGCGGCAAGAGTTGCAAGCGGGGCCAAGAGCCAGAAAAGAACGGCTTCAGGAGTTTTAGTATTTCCAACGTGGATTGCGAGATTAAGCATTGGCGTTCGCTTCCGGATTTTGCGATGGATGAGATCCAGGAACTTCGCCACGATAGTAGGTACCGTCATCCGCACCTGGATACATTGGATGTGGTGGCATCAACATTCCGGCTCGAAGTGGTGCCAACAAGTCTTCCTTTTCAAAGATTAACTTTCCGCGATCATTATCTGCGAGTTCATACTCATTGGTCATCGTCAGAGCTCGAGTCGGACAAGCCTCAATGCAGAGGCCACAGAAAATGCAACGAAGATAATTGATCTGATAAACCGCGCCATAACGCTCGCCGGGAGAGACTTGATTCTCTGGGGTGTTATTTGCACCTTCGACAAGAATCGCATCTGCTGGGCAAGCCCAGGCGCAGAGTTCGCAGCCGATGCACTTCTCTAAACCATCTGGATGGCGATTGAGTTGGTGGCGACCATGAAAGCGAGGTTCGGTCGGCGCTTTTACCTCTGGATATTGAACAGTATTTGGCTTCTTGAACATCGTGGCAAAGGTGACCCAGAAACCCAAGAGTTGCTTGAAGAATCCAGATGCTGACTGATCGGTAATGGGAGCGCTCTCTTGAAACGCTTTTGCCAAGCCAAATTCTGTGGTCTTTGCAACCTCAGTTGTCGGCTCTAGATTTTCTGGAACCTCGTTCTCAGCCATGTAGTTGCTCCGCTCGTGGTTGAGGAATTTCAGGTACTGGGAAAGAAGGTGCCGCGACTTCGCCGAGGGCATCTTCACGTTCACGACGATTCTTCGCCGATTCAAAGAGTGAACTGACCGCAAGGACGACCAGAACGACACCAACGGTAAAGCTTGTGATGATGACCTTGCCTTCATTGCGTTGTGACATAACGCGAAGCGTGGAGACCACCATGATCCAAGCCAGGCTTACTGGAATAAGAACTTTCCAACCGAACTTCATAAATTGGTCATAGCGCATTCTTGGCAACGTGCCGCGAAGCCATACGAATAAGAAGAAGAAAGCGATGACCTTGAGGAAGAACCAGACGATGGTGAACCAACCGCCGAGCCAGGTTTCGGTAAAGCCAAGGCCAGGTAGCGCGTGATAACCACCAAGGAACAAAGTCGTTGCAAGTGACGAGACCGCAACGATGTTCACATATTCGGCCAAGAAGAAGAGCGCGAATTTCAGTGAGGAGTACTCGGTGTGGAAACCACCAACCAATTCGCCTTCAGCTTCGGCCAAGTCAAAGGGAGCGCGGTTTGTTTCGCCGACCATGGAAATCGCATAAATAACAAAGGATGGGAAGAGAACGACTGCGAACCACCAGTGGTGTTGGGCTCCGACGATATCTGAAGTCGACATCGAACCGGAGTAGATGAATACCGCGACGAGTGAGAGACCCATTGCGACTTCATAAGAAATCACTTGAGCACTTGAACGCAATCCGCCGAGTAATGGATAGGTCGAACCAGATGACCAACCAGCAAGCACGATGCCGTAAACGCCGACAGATGCAACGGCCAAAACGTAAAGCACGCCAACGGGAAGGTCGGTCAATTGCATGACCGTCTGATGACCGAAAAACTTCACGTGGCCAGTGAGCGGAATAACTGCGAATGACATAAAGCAGGTTGTGGCGCTGATGATTGGAGCAATAACAAAGACAATTCGATCTGCCGTTTTTGGAATGAGATCTTCCTTGAGTGCAAGCTTTACACCGTCGGCAAGAGATTGAAGGAGACCAAATTTACCTACGCGGTTTGGTCCGATTCGCTGTTGCATGAAGGAGACGATTCGTCGCTCTCCCCAAACGCAGAGAAGTGTTGCAACCACGCAGACGATAAAGACGATAAGTCCTTTAACTGCAATGAGCCAACCGGGATCGCTACCGAGCAATTGCTGAGTAGGTGTCATGCTTTCACCACCGTAACTACTTCGCCGCTGACACTGCCGAGAGTGGCAATCGCTTGGGAACTTTCCGAATTACGAGCAAGCCATACACAAGAATCGTTGATATCACTGACTTCGGCTGGAACTGTAATAGTCCCGCGCTCCGTGGAGACGCTGACTAAATCTCCAGTTGTGACGCCAAGTTCATTCGCCCTTGCGGCAGATATTCGAGCGACACTTGCACGTGCAGTTCCGGCCAGGTTCGCCTCGCCTGCCTGCAATGTTCCAAGGTCGAGAAGTTGACGCCAGGAAGTGAGAATCGCTTGGTTCCCAGAAACTTCAACCGGTGCCACAGCGGCGACTGGTACGAATTCAGTAACGGAGCCATCCCACTTACCGAGGTTTGCGAATTCCCGAGCAGCTGCTGTTACTGAAGGCAAATGAATAGGAGCTCCGACTTCGTCAGCAAGCATCGACAAAATGCGAACATCGCTTCGAGTAAGGGCGCCCTCGATAGCCGCTTCGAATGCTCGAGGCTGACCTTGCCAATCAAGGAAAGATCCAGACTTTTCAGCCACAGCCGCAACAGGAAGAACTACATCGGCAATCGCAGTGACGGCGCTGTTGGAAAGTTCAAAGGAGAGAACAAAGGTGTTGAGCAATGAATTAAGGGCGGTGGCCGAGATATCAAGCGGATCAACGCCGGCAATCACAACAGCATCGAGTTCGCCCGATTGCGCTGCAGCCAAGATTTCATTGGTAGTTCGACCCGCGCCAGAAGGAAGTGAATCAACACCCCATGCCGTTGCTAGATCTACCCGTGCCGCAGCGTCAGATATTGGCCTGCCGCCAGGGAGGAGATTTCCGATGGCTCCGGCTTCAAGTGCGCCTCGTTCACCTGCGCGACGTGGAATCCACGCCAACTTTGCGCCAGTCGCCTTTGATAGAGCGAGCGCAGAACTGAGTGCTCCGACAGATTCACCAAGTCGCTCACCAATCAAAATAACTGACTTCTCCGTTAAGCCGCTCAATGCAGTAATTGCAGCGGCTTCACCACTTGGTGTGGTTGAAATAACTTCGGCGCGTAGTTTGTGGCTGCCTCGACTGGTAAATGGCGAGAGCGTCACAACAGGCAAGGAGCGCTTTCTTACTTGCTTGTGAATTCGCAGAAAGACAATTGGTGATTCATCTTCAGGTTCAAAACCGAGTAAAACAACTTTGTCTGCCTTATCGATATCGGAATATGTTGTGGTGAGAGTTGGAACTACTGATGCAAGGAAGGAACTCTCTTCATCGCTGTAAACCCGAGCACGAAAATCAATGTCATTTGTTCCAAGGCTGACGCGGGCAAATTTGCTATATCCATAAGCATCTTCGACTGTGGTGCGACCTCCTACGAGAACACCGACGCGCTTTCCTTTAAGTCCGGCTGCAGCAACGGCCAATGCCTCCGGCCAGGAAGCATCATGAAGTTCGCCATCCTCGCCACGAACTTGTGGCTGAGCCAGACGTTCTTTGCTAGAAATATATTTGAAAGCCCAGCGACCTTTGTCGCAATTCCACTCTTCATTGACTGAAGCATCTTCCCCAGCAAGCCGGCGCAAAGTCTTGCCTCGTCGAACGTCGGTACGCATTGCGCAACCCGAAGCACAGTGCTCGCAAGCAGAGGCAGTGGAAACTAAATCAAATGGGCGAGAGCGGAAGCGATAGGAAGCTCCGGTAAGTGCTCCGACCGGACAAATTTGAACGGTGTTACCTGAGTAGTAAGACTCGAATGGATCCTTTTCATAAATACCAACTTGTTGCAGCGCACCACGCTCGTTCAAGGTAATAAAAGGATCGCCCGCAATTTGTTCGGAGAAACGAGTACAGCGAGCACAGAGAACACAACGCTCGCGATCAAGAAGAACTTGAGATGAGATGTTGACTGGCTTTTCAAAGGTTCGTTTGACGCCTTCGTAGCGAGATTCGCCACGACCATTGCTCATGGCCTGATTCTGCAAAGGGCACTCGCCACCTTTGTCGCAGACTGGACAATCCAATGGGTGGTTGATCAACAACAATTCCATGATGCCTTTTTGCGCTTTATCTGCAACCGGCGAAGTGAGTTGAGTCTTCACAATCATTCCGTTTTCTACCGGAATGGTGCAGGAGGCTTGGGGCTTGGGAAATGCTCGGCCGTTAATTTCAATGTCAACCAAACATTGGCGACATGCACCAGCAGGTGAGAGAAGTGGGTGATCGCAAAATCGCGGAATCTGAATTCCCAGTTTCTCTGCAGCGCGAATGACTAACGTTCCCTTTGGGACTGATACTTCAAAACCGTCGATAACGACGGTAATCAATTCAACTTCGGTTAAGGCTTCAGGGCTCACTTGGCACCTGCCGTTGCGAATAGTGTGGAAGCAACTGGATCAAAGGGGCAAGCGCCCAAGGCGAGATGTTGCATATATTCCTCACGGAAGTGTTTGAGCGATGAAATGATTGGGCTTGCTGCACCATCAGCGAGAGCGCAGAAAGAACGACCCATAATGTTGTCTACGACATCCAATAACTTATCGAGATCTGCAGCGGTTCCTTTACCTGCTTCGAGATCGCGCAAGATCTGAACCAACCACCACGTTCCTTCACGGCATGGCGTGCACTTACCGCAAGACTCGTGCTTGTAGAACTCGGTCCATCGAAGGACAGCTCTAACTACGCAAGTTGTTTCATCAAAGATTTGTAGCGCCTTTGTTCCCAGCATCGAACCCGCAGCAGAGACGCCTTCGTAATCCAAAGGCACATCAAGGTGATCTTGGGTAAACAGTGGTGTGGAAGAACCGCCCGGGGTCCAGAATTTCAATTGATGTCCAGAACGAACTCCACCCGCAAGCGTCAGAAGTTCGCGAAGCGTTATTCCCAAAGGCGCTTCAAATTGACCAGGGTTAGCAACGTGGCCGGAGAGTGAGTAAAGGGTGTAGCCCTTGCTCTTCTCGGTGCCCATGGAAGCGAACCACTCGGAACCGTTATTAATAATCGATGGAACTGAAGCGATCGATTCGACGTTATTGACCACTGTTGGTTTGGCATAGAGACCTGCAATAGCAGGAAATGGTGGACGAAGTCGTGGCTGTCCACGGAAACCTTCTAGTGAATCCAAAAGGGCAGTCTCTTCACCGCAGATGTAAGCGCCAGCGCCAACGTGGAGGACTAGTTCGAGATCAAAACCTGAACCCTGAATATTCTTTCCAAGTAAGCCTTGCGCATAAGCATCGGAGATGGCTTGTTGGAGCCGGCGAACCACATGAACAACTTCACCGCGAATGTAGATAAATGCGTAGTTTGCCCGAATCGCATAAGAGGCGATGATGATTCCTTCTACCAACACGTGAGGGTTGGCCATCATCAGCGGAGTGTCTTTGCAAGTTCCAGGTTCGGACTCATCAGCATTAACTACCAAGTAATGATCTTTGTTATCACCCTGTGGGATAAAGCCCCACTTCATTCCGGTGGGAAAACCTGCGCCACCTCGACCACGAAGACCGGCATCCTTTACGGTCTGAATAACCGCATCGGGCTCCATCGCGAGTGCTTTGGCAACCGCGCCATAGCCACCGTGGCGACGATATGCATCAATGGTGAAAGAGTCTTTCTCATCCCAGTGTGCGGAGAGAACGGGAGTTAATTGGGTCATGAGTTTCCCCCGGCAGATTTAGAGATTCGAAGTCCGAGCAATGATGGATCGCCAGCAGCAACGCCTTCGTTGGCCAAACCATCAGATAACCCAGCAAGAACTGCAGAATTTTCTTTCCACGTACGCAAAGTCTTTGGGCCTCGAGTTGGAGCTGGCGGATTTCCTCCTCTAGCACCATCAATCAAATCGATAACACTTGCAACTGTTTGATTGTCGTAAAACTCCCAGTTCACCATCACTACTGGGGCATAGTCGCAGGCCGCGTTGCACTCGATATGTTCGATAGAAATTTTGCCATCATCGGTTACGCCATCATTTTCAATACCAAGATGCTCTTTTACGGCCGCGAATATTGCGTCGCCACCCATAACCGCGCAGAGAGTATTGGTACAGACACCGACGTGATATTCACCGACTGGCTCTGGTTTGTATTGGGTATAAAAAGTTGAAACTGCAGTTACTTCGGCGGTTGCAAGATCTAACTTTTCAGCGATGATCTCAATGCCATCTGCCGTAACGTAGCCATATACCGATTGCACGTAATGCAAAAGCGGCATGATCGCGGAACGCTTTCTTGGATACCTGGCAATAATGGAATCCATGATTACTAATTGGTCAGAATTAAAAGCCATTATCGATCAACACCACCCATCACAGGGTCAATAGAAGCAACGGCACCAATCACATCTGCGATGAAACTTCCTTCGCACATTGCAGAGGTTGATTGAAGATTATTAAAGGATGGTTCGCGGAAATGAACTCGATAAGGTCTGGTTCCGCCATCGGAGACCAAGTGCACACCGAGTTCACCTCGTGGTGATTCCACCGCGGAATAAACCTGACCTGCAGGAACTCGGAAACCTTCAGTTACCAATTTAAAGTGGTGAATCAAGGACTCCATAGATGAGCCCATAATTTCGCGGATGTGATTTAAAGAGTTACCCATGCCATCAGCACCAACGGAGAGTTGAGCTGGCCAGGCAATCTTTTTATCAGCGACCATGACAGGAGCGCCTTCAAGTTTCTCCAACTTGTCGCAAGCCTGTTCGATAATGCGCAAGGACTCTTCTAACTCCAACATTCGAATTAAGAAGCGGCCATAAACATCGCAGGTATCGGTAGTCACAACATCAAAGTTGTAATTCTCATAGCCACTATAAGGCTGAACTTTTCGAAGGTCCCAAGGCAAGCCGGCGGAACGAAGAATCGGTCCGGTAACTCCAAGGGTGGTGCATCCTGCAAGATCGAGATAGCCAATACCCGCAGTTCGCTTCATCCAAATGGTGTTACCAATAAGCAACTTGGCATTGTCTTTGAAGTTGTGACGAAGTTCTTTTACGGTCTCGCGAATACGTGGAACTGCATTCTCTGGTAGATCCTGCGCAACGCCACCGGGTCGGACATATGCCATATTCATTCGAAGTCCAGAGATCATTTCAAAAATATCGAGAACTTTTTCTCGTTCGCGGAAAGCGAAGATCATTGGCGAAAGCGCACCAAGTTCAAGTGCACCAGTTCCGAGAGCAACCATGTGGGAGGAGATGCGATTGAGCTCCATCATCATGACTCGAATTACGCTGGCACGTTCGGGAACATCATTGGTAATCCCCAACAACTTTTCTACGCCTAGGCAATATGCAGTCTCATTAAATAGCGGCGCCAAATAATCCATCCGAGTCACGAAAGTAACTCCCTGGGTCCAGGTGCGATATTCGGTGTTCTTCTCAATTCCGGTGTGTAGATAACCAATACCAGCACGAGCTTCGGTAACAGTTTCACCTTCGAGTTCAAGAACCAATCGAAGCACTCCGTGTGTTGAGGGGTGCTGTGGTCCCATATTTACAACAACGCGCTCTTCTTTCGTAGTTCCAATTTCAGTAACGAGAGAATCCCAATCCTGACCGGTAACGGAATAAACCCGTCCCTCTGTTGTCTGACGAGAGGAGGCATATGCATCTGTGCTCATCGATATGCCCTTCTCTCACTTGGTGCCGGAACGGTTGCGCCTTTATATTCAATAGGAATTCCACCGAGTGGATAATCCTTGCGCTGTGGGTGGCCGGGCCAATCATCTGGCATCAGAATGCGAGTAAGACCTGGGTGGCCATCAAAAATAATTCCGAACATGTCGAAAGTTTCCCGCTCGTGCCAGTTATTTCCCGCCCAAAGTTCAACGAGAGAAACGAGATGAGGATCGCTATCTGGAATCGCAACTTCCAATCGGATACGGCGATTATGTGTCAGCGAAAGAAGCGGATAAACGGCGTGTAATTCGCGACCAACTTCATCGGGATAGTGAACGCCATTTACACCAAGGCACATTTCGAAACGCAAGGTTGGCTCATCGCGCAAAATCTTTGCCACTTCAAAGAGTCGATCCCGCTTGATGAACAAGGTGAGTTCGCCTCGATCGACAACGACCTTCTCGATCGCATCACTGAAGGCTGGATAGGCGCGCTCGAGATCATCGGCAAGGTCATCAAAGTAGCTGCCGTAAGGGCGCTCGGAAGATCCAGCAGAAAAGGTAGATCTAACTAATCCGCTGTAACCAGAGGTATCTCCAGAACCTGAGACTCCGAACATTCCCGTTTCACTGGTGGAGAGATTGTTGTGGGTCAACGTAGTAGCCCATTCAGTTGATGTGTTGGTTTAGCTGCGAGCGCTGCGGCTTCGACTTGTCGAACAACTTCTTCTCTATTTACGCCTAACTTGGTATTACTAATTTGTTCATGTAATTTCAAAATCGCGTCCATCAACATCTCAGGTCGGGGTGGACAACCAGGTAGATAAATATCTACCGGAACGACGTGATCCACGCCCTGCACAATCGCGTAGTTATTAAACATACCGCCCGATGATGCACATGCACCCATGGCAATAACCCACTTTGGCGCAGCCATTTGATCGTAAATCTGACGTAATACTGGTGCCATCTTGTTTGAGACTCGACCAGCAACAATCATCAAATCTGCTTGTCTTGGCGAGGCACGGAAAACTTCCATTCCAAACCGTGCAAGGTCATATTTTCCCGCGCCGGCTGCCATCATTTCTATAGCGCAACAAGCTAGTCCGAAGGTGGCAGGCCAAAGCGAGTTCTTTCGCATGTACCCGGCGAGACCTTCAACAGTTGTGAGCGCAAACCCACTCGGTAATTTCTCCTCAAGACCCATTTTTAATCCCATTCCAATCCGCCACGGCGCCAAACATAGGCGTAGGCGATAAAAACTGTCGCAATGAAAATAACCATCTCAACTAGACCGAAAAGACCTAACTTGTCGAACGAGACAGCCCATGGATACAGGAAAACAATTTCAATATCGAAAACAATAAATAGCATCGCAGTTAAGAAATATTTAACTGGGAATCGACCACCGCCAACTGCTTGGGGTGAAGGTTCGATGCCGCATTCGTATGCATCTGATTTAGCACGGTTGTAACGCTTTGGACCTGTGATTCCGGCTGCGATAACTGAGAACGCTGCGAAGCCGAATCCGATGGCTCCAATAACCAAAATTGGTACGTAAGGGTTCACGATTCCGAAGTCTAGGGGCTAGCGAGTAGTGCGTTGGTTCACTTTTGGGGTTCTAACCCTTATGTCCGATGTGAACTGCGACAATCCCAAAGGTCAAGTTCTGCCAGCCAACTCGTTCCCAACCGGCTTGAGTCAGGATCGCAGCCAAATTCTTTTGGTTCGGCCAGGCCCGAATTGACTCAGCGAGGTAAACATAGGCATCTGGGTTGGATGAAGTCTTGCGAGCAATCGTAGGTAGAGCCCGCATTAAGTAATTGAGGTAAATGGTGCGGAAGAGGAAATTTGTGGGTTGCGAGAACTCGACGACCACGATGCGGCCCCCGGTTTTGGTCACTCGAAGCGCCTCCCGAAGGGCGGCGGAGGTGTCTGAAGTGTTGCGCAGACCAAATGAGATCGTCGTCACATCGAAAACTTCATCCGGAAAGGGCAGATTCAGCGCATCGCCATGGGTGAAAGGCAAATTTGGGTGGCGTTTGCGCCCGGCAGCGAGCATTCCTTCGGAAAAATCGAGCGGAATTACCTCTGCCCCAGCATCCGCCAGCGGCTTACTCGAGGATCCAGTCCCGGCGGCGATATCGAGGATCTTCATTCCAGGCTTTGGAGCGATTATTGCCGTTGCGGCACGGCGCCAAGCCTTAGTTCTGCCCAGACTTAAAAGATCGTTCAAGATGTCGTAGCGCTTGGCCACCCCATCGAACATGGCTGAAACTTCTTCTGGATTTTTTCCCATATCAGCTCTACTCACCCGTATATTCTCGCCCTAGTAGGCTCACTCCACAACTTTGTCCGGTTGTTCGAGAAATCGCTCGAGCGTTTGCCCCCCATTGCTAGTGAGGAAGAGTTATCAATGTCAGTGAATCAAATTGCCACCCTTCGTTCGGCACTTGTCCCTAGGACCACTTTGCTTACCCAGGCCGGCTTTATTCTTGGCGGCACCTTCTTCTTGGGAGTTATGGCTCAAATCGCCATTCCGATCCCTGGCTCGCCAATTCCGGTAACTGGCCAAACCTTGGCAGTCCTTCTTCTGGGTACTGCCTATGGTGCCAGCCTCGGTTTTGCCACATTCGCCTTCTATATTTTGATGGGAATTTTGGGAGCCCCGATTTTTGCTTCGGGCAGCCACGGTCTGGCTCGCTTTACCGGCCCAACTGGCGGTTACCTGGCTGGGATGCTCCTCGCCTCAGCAATCACTGGTGCACTTGCTGGCCGAAAGTGGGATCAGAAGATTCTCACCGTGATCCCAACCATGTTAATCGGCGATGTGATCATCTTTACTGCTGGCCTGTTCTGGTTGCATCATGCAACTGCTCAAAGTTGGAGTTGGACCTTTTCCAAGGGCTTTACTCCCTTTATTTTGGGTGAAGCTATAAAGATTGCCATCGCAAGTACGGCGCTACCCACTGTTTGGCGATTCGTCGCACCTAAATAGAACGACGATAATTACCTCTTAATGGCAATTTCCCTCACTACGGAGTTACTTGGCGAGCCCCCAAAGCTCTCCGAGATTTCCAACGACCTTGAACTCTCAACCTCCTGGATTCGTGGCGGTGATGGCCTGATTGGTTTTGGAAGTTGGGCAAAAACCCAAGTAAGAGGGGCGAATCGATTCAACGATGCCAGAAAGTGGTGGCACGAACAGCTCAGCACATTCGCCATTCATAACCATGTTCATGGCAGTGGAACAGGTCCTATTCTTTTTGGTTCCTTCGCCTTTGATGCAAATGAACCTTCTGAACTTGTCGTTCCGGAAATAATTGTCGGGCAGAAGAACGGCAAATCCTGGATCACCTGGATTGGGGATACACCTCAACCAACAGTTGAACAGTTACAAGCGCCCAGGTCCGAAGGTCAGATCTCGTGGAGTGATGGATCGATCTCCAGTGAAGAATGGAAACTTCGGGTTGCTGATGCTGTTGATCGAATAAAAAATGGTCAACTGGATAAAGTTGTATTGGCTAGAGATATCAACGCAGATTCGTCAACAGAGATTTCCAGGCGCGCACTTATACAAAGACTTGAAAATGATTATCCATCGACGTGGATCTTCTTAGTCTCCAACTTAATTGGTGCAACACCTGAGTTATTAGTTCGCCTGAGCAAATCACTCGTAACATCTCGAATCTTGGCGGGAACTATTCGAAATACTGGCGATGAGTTAAAAGATTTGGCCCTCGCCGCATCGCTAGCTCGTTCCTCAAAAGATCTTGAAGAGCATGAATACGCGGTCCGCTCCGTTGCACATGCGCTGGCGCCATTTTGCTCGTCCACCAATATTCCAGACTCCCCCTTCGTCCTTCACTTAACAAATGTTATGCATTTAGCAACGGATGTAACCGGAGTCGTCAACGATTCAGCCGTTCCGGTTGACATATTTACTCTCTTGGCAGAGTTGCACCCTTCCGCTGCAGTGTGTGGCACACCGACGAAAATTGCCGAAGCTTTAATTTCAGAAATCGAAGGAATGCAGCGAGGTCGTTACGCAGGACCTGTCGGATGGATTGATGCTCGAGGCGATGGCGAGATGGGGATCGCACTTCGTTGCGGAGAGTTAGCGTCCGATAAACGATCAATCAGAATTTTTGCTGGTTGTGGAATTGTTGCTGGTTCCGATCCACAACAAGAGTTAGCTGAAAGTCAATCTAAGTTATTGCCAATGCGAACTGCGTTAGAAGCGCTCTGAAACATCTGTCTTACACCGGCTGCGTTGCTGTCTCGATCAGGAACTTCGACAATAACTATTTCAATTCCCTTACTTTGATGAGCGATAATCATTTCGATATCAGAGAGTGATTTCACTTGATCGGTAGGGATTCCAAAACCTCTTGCTATCCGAGGTAGGTCTTGATTATGTGGAGTGCCGAAGATCGTCTCAAATCCATTCACACCAGATTGCGGCAAGGTGGAAAAAATCCCACCGCCATTATTGTCAATCACAAAGATAGTTAGGTTCACCTTTGGAGTATTGACCAAGGCTGAAACATCATGGAGGAAGGTCAGATCGCCGACGATTGCATAGGCTCTCTCATAGCGCGTGGCAATTCCTAAAGCCGTTGAAATATTGCCATCAATTCCGGCAAGTCCTCGATTGGCATACACATCGATACCAGAACGAGGGCGAGCGAAAGCTTCGACATCGCGAATTGGTCTAGATGAACCGATAAAGAGTGCAGCATCATCCGGTAAATGAGAGACGATGGAATTTACCGCCGACTGTTCAGTCCAAACTCGAGTCAAATCAAAACTTTCGGCAGTTAGTGCCGAAGTCATTCGCCACTTTGCAGGCCAAGTGGCAGAGATCGGACCTGAAAGTGTCACCTTAGGAAGTTCGGTAAAAAGTAAATCACCACTTCTCTCTGTATCAACGCTGGCTAGGCGAGGATCGATGACAATGAGTTTGCCTGCACTCTGAATAAATGCATTAATGCTGCGCGAGAGAGTAGTTCGACCTACGACGATGACAGTTTGGGCATGGAGAAAATCGCGAACTTTTTCATCCCCAAGAAAAATGGTTGCGTGTGCAATTGCATCGGGAAAGGAAAGGGGATCTTCAACTACTAGCGGCCATTGAGTGCTCTTTGCAAAATCGGCGATCTCTTCGGCGCTAAACCCACCGCGGTCATGCCCAACAACCACAACACCAGTTCCAGAAATAAGCAGACCATCGCTCACAGTTTTCTTTTCTTCATTCGATTGCTGTTTTAATCCGGCTAACCAGTCACTCTTATCATCGGAGAGCAAGGGCTCATCAAATTGGACATTGAGGTGAATGGGACCGGCTCCCAAAAGATGGGAGAGATCAACAATTTCGGAGATGTCATGCGAATCCAAAACCGGAAACATCTGACCTTGTTCTGTCGTCTGATTGGCGCCAGTACGACGCATCCTGGCGGGACGATCTGCGGTAATCACAATGAGTTTGCAGCCAGAGTGATACGCCTCAAGAGCGGCCGGATAGTAATTCGCCGCCGCAGTTCCACTTGTGCAAATTACGGCAACAAAGTTATTGCTTGCCTTGGCAATTCCAAGTGCGAAAAATCCAGCTCCCCGTTCATCAATTCGAACGTGCAAATCTGCGAGCCCTGCTTCGTTTGCCTCATACAAGGCAATCGAAAGTGGCGCATTTCTTGACCCTGGTGAAAGAACAAAATCCGAAACCCCAAGCTCTAACAATTGCCGAACAATGGAACGCGCGAGGCGGGTTGCAGAGATCATTTCAACCACCCTAATTCGTCGATGTTCGCCGCGAACGTTTCATCCCAGATTCCTTCAATTCTATTGTGCCACCAAATTTCTCGTTCGCTACTGGCGCGATATTTCTCGACCAAAGAACTTGCCACCGCTTCGCTTCGAACCGATATCTGGCCATCTACTGGCAATAATGAATTTTCAACAACATCGCCGCCGAGAAGTGCAATGGTTCCCAATCCACAGGCGTATGGAAGTTCAGGTAGCGAAGCTGCTAGAGCGAGATTGTGCGAGATCCCAATGGAAGTCTCCAGCGCACTGGAAATAACTACGGGAAGATCAATCTCGGCAATTAATTTATGGGCGGCACTAATACCCCCAGATGGCGCCCATTTGATAACAGCGACATCGGCAATAGATTTCAATTCCTGCATATCCCCAGTTAGATTTTTCCGAATTGATTCATCTACAGCAATGGCGAACGGGATTTCTTTTTTTAATTTTGCTAAATCGGTGAGTGAATCGCAGGGTTGTTCGATGTACTCGAAGACGTTGCCGAATCGAAGGTTATAGTCATAGAGATAGAGCATGGCTTCTTCAAAAGTCCAACTACCATTCACATCGAGGCGAATCTTGGCATCTGGATATAGATCCAAAACTGCTTCTACTCGATCGGCGTCGGAGGCAAAGTCATTGACTTTCATTTTTATGGTTGTGCAACCTGGAAAGCGAGCCAAAATCGACGCCACTTCGTCAGGGGCGACTCGAGGAATTGTCGCGTTGACTGCAATATTCTCTCGATGCAATTTGGGCCAAGGGTTATATGCCCCTTCGATGGCCGCTTGCAGCCAGACTCCTGCCTCTTGTGCGTCGTACTCTACGAATGGTGAAAATTCGCTCCAGCCTTCAGAGCCCCGAAAAACAACGGCTTCTCGAACTGTAATCCCTCGAAAACTAGTTCGAGTTGGAATAGCGACTACTTGCGCATCTTGAAAAATGTCGCGCAGTTCAGGGTTAAGAGTCATTTATGGACGTTTTGGAAACTTATCAAAGTCAGGTTCGCGTTTTTCTTTGTAGGCATTTCTACCTTCTTGACCTTCTTCAGTTAAATAGAAGAGCAGAGTCGCATCGCCGGCAAGCTGTTGTACTCCAGCCAGTCCATCATCTGCTGCGTTCATTCCGGCCTTGATTAATCGAAGAGCCATTGGTGAATGGCGCAACATCTCTCTTGCCCAGGAAACCGTCTCCGCTTCAAGTTCATTGAGAGGAACAACCGTATTAACCAAGCCCATTTCTAGCGCTTCAGCCGCATCGTATTGTCGGCAGAGAAACCAAATTTCTCGAGCCTTCTTTTGACCGATATGAGCAGCGAGGAGGCCGGCGCCATAACCGCCATCAAAGGAGCCAACCATCGGACCGGTCTGTCCAAATTTCGCATTCTCGGCAGCGATGGTTAAATCGCAAACGACGTGCAATACATGTCCACCACCGACTGCCCAACCTGCCACCATGGCGACTACTGGTTTTGGTAGACGTCGAATCTGAATTTGCAGATCGAGAACATTTAATCGACCGATACCTTTTTTGCCCAATTTATCTGAGCCTAGATAACCATCATCACCGCGAACATTGATATCGCCACCGGAGCAAAAAGCTTCATTCCCGGCACCCGTAAAAATAATGACACCGACTTGATCGTTGTCGCGCGCGAGGGAAAATGCCTCTTGTAATTCAGCCAGGGTCTCAGGGCGGAAGGCATTTCGAACCTGAGGTCTATTAATGGTGATCTTGGCCATGCCCTCGGCGACTTCGTAAATGACATCCGTAAACTCTTCGCCACCTTCGCCAATAGCCCAGGTTGGAATAGTTCTATCGCCAGGTTCGCGCTTAAAAGGCTTGCTCACATTTCCCCCTTGAAAAAGATATAGATAGCCTACGGTGACCATGGTTAATTCGTCACAACGTAATGTCGTACACGCTACCGAAGAGTGGTCCATCCCACAGGTTACGCAGGCGCTCTTTTTGGCGCTTCGCGGAGAGGGACCTGCGGTTGCATTTGGGCAAGTAAATGAAGCGTCGGTTGAACCTGAGATTGCAGTTATTGTTGCTACGACTGGTTCCACAGGTTCGGCGAAATCAGTCGCGATTTCGGCTAGTTCACTTATCGCCTCAGCTCGGGCAGCCCACAAATATCTTGGCGCAAAGAGTGGGCAGAGATGGTCTCTTCTCTTGCCGATAGATCACATTGCGGGAATCAATGTTTTGGTTCGTTCCATCGAATTAGGAACGGCAACGATTGATAATCGACAGATTGGGAATCGGGTAGGAGAGCCATACACCCCTGCTGAGTTCCTCTCCATTGTTCCCACTCAGCTGCACCGAGCACTCAACGGTGATCAACTCTTATTGGAACATTTACGCGCAGCGAGGAAAGTCCTTGTCGGTGGAGCGAAGACCAATGAACATCTGGTTCGCGATGCTCGCCTTCAAAATATCGAAATCGTGACCACTTATGGAATGTCGGAGATGTGTGGTGGTTGTGTATATGACGGGCATCCACTTGAAGGTGTTGAATCTCGAATTACTGAAACTGGTTTGATCCAGTTGCGTGGACCATCGATGGCCTCTGGCTATTTAAACGCACCAGAACTGTGGCAAGAATTAACGAAAGATGGCTGGTTCACCACCAGCGATCTTGGTGAAATCTCGGATTCACATCTGGAAATTCTCGGAAGATCTGATGATCAGATAATCACCGGTGGAAAGAAGGTTTCACTTGCCGTGGTGGAGAGCACCGCTAGTGAAGTCTTTCCAGAGATTAATTTCACGGCATTTGCGGTAGCCGACGCCGAATGGGGAGAAAAGTTATGCTTGGCCGCAGATAAAAGTTTTGATAACGATCGGTTGCGGCAAGTGCTGGTTCAGAGATTTGGTCCGCAAGCCGCACCCAAAGAGATCCTGATTGTTGAAGCTTTGCCGATGATGGGGATTGGAAAACCCGATCGAAGGGCTCTTGAAGCACTTATAGCGAGTTCGGAGTGATTCAGTTATGAATAAATGGCTCCTGGGAGCAAGGCCACGCACACTACCGGCGGCAATTGCACCGGTCCTGGTAGGAACTTCGTTACAGCGAAACCAGCATGGACATATTCTCATTCTCAATGCGTTACTTGCCCTTGCAGTGAGCCTGCTCCTTCAAATCGCAGTTAATTACGCAAATGATTATTCAGATGGCGTGAAGGGAACTGATGAAGTTCGAGTAGGGCCAATTCGATTAGTTGCCAGTGGGATGGCCAATGCCAAAAGCGTTAAACGTGCGGCATATCTGACCTTTGCTCTAGCCGCGATAATGGGCGCGATTTTGGC
Organism: uncultured Actinomycetes bacterium; assembly: GCA_903846075.1. Lineage (GTDB taxonomy): Bacteria > Actinomycetota > Actinomycetes > Nanopelagicales > Nanopelagicaceae > CAIMZW01. Next base: position 1,611 of record CAIMZW010000009.1, on the reverse strand, counting down.
GGCACGTACTTCGCTCTGGCTAATTCTTGTTGGGATAGTTGCAATTCTCGCCGCTTGGAATTACACCGGCGGCAAATCTCCATACGGTTACTCTGGTTTTGGCGAACTATCGGTCTTTATCTTTTTCGGACTTGTGGCAACTATCGGCAGCTACTTCGCTCAGAGCCAAAAGATTTCGTGGCAAAGTTTTCTCTTAGCAATCCCGGTTGGAAGCCTGGCCTGCGCCCTTTTAGCAATCAATAATCTTCGAGACCTTCCCAAAGATAGTGAGGTCGGAAAACGGACCGTCGCGGTTCGAATTGGAGATTCCCGCGCCCGCTATCTCTTTATTGGTCTCTTAGCCCTTGCCCACTTCACGGTTTTATTGGCGGCCACTCTCTCGCCTTGGGTACTTTTAAGCGTATTGCTCATTCCGTTCACGATAAAAATCTGCGAAAAGATCTTGGCTGGCGCCAGTGGCCGCGAGCTCATCCCCTTATTAGGCAACACCGCACGCTTACAACTTCTGTTATCCACAACTTTGGCGCTTGCGCTCTGGTTATAAGTTGCGCCCTGCCACAACTGACTAAACTCTGACTTATGCGTTTTCTTCTCTTTGTAATTCCATTGGCGCTCTTTATCTATTGTTTTTTCGACTGCGCTCGTACGCCTCAGGAAGAGATTCGAAATCTCCCTAAATGGGGCTGGCTACTCATCATTCTCTTCCTCTCATCCCTTGGTTCCATTTGGTGGCTGATCGCCGGCAGACCAAAGCGTCAGAGCGGTCGCGGGGGAACAAGGTATGGTCGAACTTTGCCACCTGATGATGACCCAGATTTTCTTAAGAATCTTTAAGTAAAGAGAAATCTTTAGCGACCATCTCAAAGGCTATTTCTTCGGCGGCCGGATTTAATTTTGCGCAAGTATTGAGAAATCCCAAATAATCTAAGCGGGTTATCGCCTCGATGGAATTAAAGATTGGTCTGCGAGGTGATTTACCCTCGAACCACACTGCCAGTTGTCCAGCATTCTCGCGAGGGTCTATCAGCGCGTAATTAAGGGCGGGATGAAAGTCGTGGATCATGTAATTGATCTTGAAGACATCACCCCACCATGCCCAACCCACGATCCCCAACTTGGCTCGCTCTGCTATTGCGATTTCTTGAGTGGGAAAAATTCCGAATGGATCAGTGGGATAGACATCATCAATTAAAATAATGGTTTGGGAATGCGAATGCATCAGCGCATTACAAAAGTCGCGATAAGTCTGCTCAAAGGTGTGGAGCCCATCGATATAAATTAAATCGAAGACCACTTCTGGATCTAGCTCTTCAAAAAATTGGTCCGATATCTTTGGCACCAAGAGGCTTTTTGCACTTTGATGGGGCGCAATATCGAACTTGAAATCTGGATCGACTCCGACTTTCTCCGCTACCTCTACATTTAGAAAAGTATCGCCTTGAAATACTCCGATTTCTAGATAAGAGGAACTTTCGTTAATACTGGCAAGGTGATTGAGTCGTCGCACTGCATCATTCATAAATTACAACCCCGAATAAGTGTGTCGACCAGTTCCCCATATGTTTACATAAACATAATTGAAGAGAAAGGTTGAACCTGCGAAGAGACAGA
>CAIMZW010000008.1 GCA_903846075.1 uncultured Actinomycetes bacterium | reverse complement strand
GGTAGCGGAATTGGTGCCGCTTTTGTCAAGGCATTTGCCGCAGAAGGAGCAAAAGTTGGGGTCCGCGATTTCAATGAGGCGGCCGCCAATCAAGTTACCACCCAGATCGTTGAGGCCGGCGGTCAGGCGATTGCCCTCGTCGCAAATGTTGCAAAACGCGACCAGGTTCAGGTTGCTTTTAGGAAATTTGTCGATTGGGCAGGACGACTGGATGTCCTTTTCAATAACGCGGGATTCAACAAACCGATGCCGCTTCTTGAAGTTACAGAAGAGAACTGGCACGCCATTATGGATGTCAATGGACTAGGAGTCCTGATCGGCGTGCAAGAGGGCGCCAAACTCATGATCCCCAACCATGCGGGAAAGATAATTAACACCGCCTCTATGGCTGGGCGGCAAGGATTTCCTTCATTTACTCCTTATTGCGCAAGTAAATTTGCCGTCAATGCAATTACTCAGGCAAGTGCTCGAGGCCTTGCCGAATACAACATCACTTGCAATTCCTTTGCTCCTGGGGTCGTAGATACACCGCTTTGGGCCGGCCTCAATCAAGACTTATACGAAATGGGCGATGCCAAAGCTCCCGATTCTGCAATGGATGAATTTGGCGCGGGTATCTTGCGAGGGCATGCCGCCACCCCAGATGAACTCGTTGGAACCGCACTTTTTCTAGCTTCTTCAGATTCAGACTATATGACCGGACAAACAATAATGATCGATGGCGGGATGGTGCTTCTATAAATGAAAGCTCTTCAATTCACTTCTCCAAATGTATTGGCAGTCAATGAGATTGCTATACCAAAGATTGCCGATGATGAAGTTCTTCTCGCAAGTCGATCAGTTGGCATCTGCCATTCTGATATCGAACTGCTAGAAGGTCGTTACATCATTCCCTTTGAATACCCAGTAATTCCCGGCCATGAATGGGCTGCTGAAGTTGTGGAAGTTGGCAAGAAAGTAAATAAGTTGAAAGTCGGCGATCGGGTAGTTGGTGAATGCGTAATCGGGCAAGAGCATTTTGGATTTAGCATCTCTGGCGCCATGGCCGAATTCTTCATTGCAAAACAAGACTGGCTACACAAACTTCCAGACAATGTTTCTTACACTCAAGGGGCTCTTGTCGAACCATTTAGTTGCGGTTATTACGCGACAGTTCGCGCCGACAATATGGATGCAAGTGACACTGTTGTCGTGTTCGGCGCAGGTCCAATCGGTTTGGGAGTAATTGCCGCCTCTGCTGCCAAAGGTGCGCGAGTCATTGTGGCTGAGCCATCTGAATCCAGAGCAGAGATTGCCTTGGGCTTAGGAGCTGAAGAAATTGTCGATCCAACTAAGGAAAACTTTTTAGCTCAGGTTGACGAACTGACCAAAGGTGCCGGAGCATCAGTTGTGATTGATGCGAGCGGAAAGCCACAAGCAATGGCAAGCACCTTAGAAGTCGCTGGTTTTCGTGCCCGCCTAGTCATCATTGGAATTAGCGTTGGTGGGCAGGCTCCAGCAAAGTTAGGTTTAATCCAATCCAAAGAGTTGCAAGTTCGCGGAATCATCGGTTCCCCCGGCGTCTGGCCGGAGACGATTCGCTTCATTGCTCGAACTGGGGTCGATCTATCATCAATTGTTACATCTTCCTACGATCTTTCAGAGGCAGATAAGGCATACCAAGCCGTTTATAACGACAAGAGCCAAATCAAAGTTCACGTTACGAATAACGGGTAATGAAGCTAATGAAAGCAGCCACTCTTTATGGATTACATGATCTACGAATTGAAGATGTCGCGACTCCAACATTCGGGGAGAACGAGCTCTTAATTAAAGTTACATACAACGGACTTTGCGGAACGGATGCCTCGGAATTTGCTAAAGGGCAAATCATGGTGCCGCTAAATGCAGCACACCCGAACAGCAAACATTTCGGACCAACCATTCTTGGTCACGAATTTGTCGGCGAAGTAATTGACGCTGGTCCTAATGTTAAAGAACGAATTGGAGAGCGGATCGCTTGCGGTGCTGGCGTCGCATGCGGAAAATGTGCTCGTTGCCAGGAAGGCCGCACGAATTTGTGCGATTCCTACTACACGCTTGGGTTGAGTTATCACGGCGGGATGGCTGAATACGTCACTGCGCCAGCCTCGATTTGCGTACCAATTCCGAATGACATCTCGTATGAAGATGCTGCCTTGACTCAACCACTTGCCGTTGGTATTCATGCAGTTCGTCGCTCTGGGACAAAAAAAGGTGACCGAGTAATTCTTCTTGGCGTCGGCGCAATTGGTTCTTTCGTTTGCGTTGCACTTCAGACACTTGGTGTAGAAATAACCGCAATGGATATTGATTCAGGGCGCTTAGAAACTGCAAAGAAACTCGGGGCTACAAATACTATTTTGATCGATAGAGAAATAACCCCAGAAGCGATTCGGGAACTTTATTCAGGACAAGCGGACGTTGTCTTTGAAACATCAGGTGCCCCAGGCGCCACTGCTCGCGCATTAACCCTCACCAAAATGGGAGGGACATTAATGTTGCTCGGTTTAAATAAGACGCCGCAAGAAGTAAAACTCTTTGATGCAGTTCTGCGCGAAGTAACACTTCAAACAACTGTGGCTCATGTCTGTGGCGATGATATTCCTGAGGCGCTGCAACTTCTTAAATCCGGGGTCGTTGCGAAGCTCCTCACTGAAAAAATTGTCTCGCTCGATGACTCTGCAATGGCGCTAGAAGAAATTGCAGCAGGAAAAGCGACTGGAAAGATCTTGGTGACACCACTTCATGTATAAAGTTGCAATTCTTGGAACGGGGAAAATGGGTTCGGCAATGGCGCGCGAACTTTCGAGCGCTGGAGCAGAAATTGCGCTCTGGAATCGCTCTCGGCAAAAAGCAGAAGATCTCGCACTAGAACTGGCAAATCCACTGGTGAAAGTTGCTGCGACTGTTGCTGAAGCGTTTCTTGATACTGATATCGCGATATGCGCATTCACTGATGGCAAAGTCACGCAGAACGTTTTACTTTCGGATCCAAAGCTTTTGGAGCTCGCTGAAAGTCGACTGATTATTGTCGATATGGGCACCAGTGGCGTTGAAAGTGCAAAATATCTTGACCAGGAGATAACCAAAGCTGGTCTACGTTTCGTGGACGCGCCAGTTTCCGGCAGTGTTGCGACAATTGCAGCCCATCAACTGCTCGTTATGGCAAGTGGCTCCCCCGATGGAGTCGAGGAGATTCGACCCGTTCTGGATATATTTGCTAAAAAGGTGGCGTACCTAGGCCATGCCGGCTCAGGCCAAGCTCTCAAACTCTCGGTGAATTTGATCGTTCACAGCCTAAATGCCGCCGTTAGCGAAGCCCTTGCCTTGGCAACTTCGGTGGGAATTTCGGCTTCGGATGTTTATGACGTCTTTGAAGAGAGCGTCATTGCCGCCCCATTTGTAAAGTACAAGCGTTCAGCATTTCTTGACGGTAAGACCCCAGTTGCCATGCGAATGGATACCGTCGTCAAGGATATGGGGCTGATTCGAAATTTCGGAGCAAGTACCGCCGTGCCGCTAAACGCTGCTTGGGCGGTCGAAGATCTCTATCGCCACGCTTGTGCCGCCGGTTTTGAAGCTTCAGATATGGCAAGTCTGGTTCGTTACCTCAAGCCCTAAAGAGCAAACCGGAAGTTTTTTCTCAAAACTTTGCCAAACCGTTATAAGTAACCCCTTGTTAACACCCTCTAGCCGTGTGTAAAGTCTAAGTGAACAATTATCGTGGAAGGGTGTTAATGAGCACGGTCTCGCAGCGCGACGTGAAGAAGTCTTCCCGCATTCAAGTTTCACGCGGAATGCGGACGATTTTAATCGGACTGGCAGTCCTTTATCTTGCGAGCGCCTTCATCGCCCCCACCAGTGTTAGCCGTGTTGCCCAAATGGGAATGCTTCCCTTTGCTGCCGCCTTGGCGATTGTTGGCTTAGGACAAACTCTTGTCATACAGCAAGGTGGCATTGACCTATCTGTCGCCGGTGCCGTCTCTCTCACTGTGGTCATTGTTACGTGGGGACCTGATCGACATGACAGTCGACTCATTCCGGCAGTCTTGGCTGCCTTCGGCGCCGCAATCATTACTGGTGTTATTAATGGTGTTCTCATCACTCGAACGAAACTAAATTCCATTGTCGCAACTCTCGGTACAAATGCTTTGCTTTACGGAGTCATGATTGGTCTCTCCGGCGGAAGTCCTAGAAGAACAACTGATCGGCTATCGAATTTCACAAACAATAAAATTTTTGGATTGCCACATTCAATTTGGTATGGCGTGATAGTGACAATCGTTGTTTCAATTCTGCTTAAGAGAACTGTCTTCGGACGTCGATTTGAAGCCGTAGGTGCGAACCCTCGAGCTGCACGAGCAGCTGGACTGAAAATTGGTCGCTATCAAATGAGTGCATATGTCAATGCACAAATTCTCTACTGTGTCGCCGGAGTGATCCTTGGCGGCGTCATTTCGCAACCCACCGCTTATCAAGGTGATGACTACGTCCTGCCTTCCGTCGCAGTAGTAGTGCTGGGAGGTACTTCACTTCTAGGAGGACGTGGTTTCCCCGCAGCCTCAGCTGTAGCAGCACTTTTTCTCAAGCAACTAGATATGTTCGTTCTTTCCTTGGGCGTGCCTTATGGAGTTCGAACTCTGGTCATCTCAATAACAATGATGGCTGGTATTGCGATATACGCCCTTAATTGGGCCCCAGTAAAAGAAAAAATGAAGC
>CAIMZW010000007.1 GCA_903846075.1 uncultured Actinomycetes bacterium | reverse complement strand
ATTCTTGTTGGAGTGATCTTCGGACAAAGTGGTCTGAAGAAAATTCCACTTCATAATTCCAATTTGGCGCTGCTAGCGAGTATCGGATTTGCCCTGGTTATGATGACGGTGGCAGTCATATCGACATAGTTTCAATATTCAAAAAAGGCTTGGCACCGAAGGCTCTTCTCAATCAATTAATAGTCCTGGCCTTTGGAATTCCTTTGGCTTATCTCCTGGCTTGGGCTACCTCTATACATCTGGCGGGAATCTTTGCAGTCCTGATAACCAGCAGTTCTGCTGCTGTTGTTCTGCCAATCTTTGTTTCACAAAATCGCGAAAATGAGCCGGGAATTGCAACTTTATTGGCGCAAGTTGCTCTCGCTGATTTGATTTGTATTGTGGCGTTGCCGCTAGTACTCGGAGGACATAAAGCTTCCCGAGTTATCGAAGGCTCGACGTTGGTAGCTGGTGCCGGAGTATTGGTCTTTCTCTACTACTTCCTTGTTCGCAAAACAGGATGGGCAGAGCGCGTTCATACTTACTCAAAAGAACACCGCCTTGGGCTTGAGCTGCGAGTGAGTTTAATTTTTCTTTTATCTCTCGCAGCGCTCGCACAGCATTTCGGAATCTCCGTAATGGTCGCCGGATTTGTTATCGGCTTGGCACTGGCAGCAAATGGAATTTCGCACCGCCTAGATCATCAACTTTTTGCGGTTTCGGAAGGATTATTTAGTCCCTTCTTCTTCGTCTGGCTCGGAGCCGAAATCGATGTCAGTCACGCTTTTAAGGATAAACACTTGTTGATCCTTACGTTGGGGTTGACCGCTGCGACCTTAATTGCACATGCCGCCACGGTCCTAACAAGACAGCCGCTTTTAATTTCATTGAGCGCTTCGGCACAACTAGGCGTACCCGTGGCTGCCGTAACAATCGGGCAAGCCGATGGGATAATCACCGCAACTCAAAGTGGTGCAATCATGCTTGCGGCCTTACTCACGATCGCTGTAACAGTCATTTCGAATACCTTCATTCCTAGGGTGGTTCTGAACTAATCTTTCCCCATGACATTCAACCGACGTCGCTTCTCGCCTCTCTTGATCTTGGCTCTTTTCCTATCTGCAGTGCCAACGATCTTCCTTTCATCAGCTCACGCAGCTCTTCCAGATACCGTTCATCTAACGATCCATTATCAGAGGACTGCTGGGGACTATAAGGATTGGAATGTTTGGCTTTGGAAAGACCTTCCAGGCACAGCTAATGACAAAGATGTGAGTGCCGATGGAATCGCTTTCACCGGCAAAGACGATTTCGGGGTTATCGCAAGGACCGACATAACTGGACTCTCCTCTTTTAATCAGGTGGGAATCATTATTCGCCTCGGAGCTTGGGTACAGAAAGAAGGCAGTATCGATCGATTTATTACTGACTTTGATGCCAGCGGAAATGCCGAAGTGTGGATTCGCCAGGGAGATAAGACGATCTATACCTCCGCTCCGACAACTGCAATCCCGACAAATCCAGCAATAGTCCAAGCAAAACTTTTTGACTCGCCCGAATTCGCAGCCAAGTACACATATATCGGTAGCGACTTGGGAAACACATACACAAAGAGCGCGACCAAATTTCGAGTTTGGGCACCCACGGCGACCAAAGTGTCACTGCTTACATTCCCAACTCTTGCCGCATCTGATAGCCAAGCCCAGGAAGTTCCAATGACTTCAGATGTAAATGGAACTTGGATTACCAGCATTTCAGGCGATCAAAATGGCATGCCTTACATGTATCGAGTCACCGTGGATGGCTTGAGCAACGACGTAGTGGACCCTTACGTGCGAGCTACGACCATTAATGGGCTACGAGGAGTGGTGGTTGATCTATCCCAAACAAATCCCGCTGGTTGGAATAACACCAAACCTAAGTTCTCCGGAAATCCAACCGACGCCTCAATTTACGAACTTCATGTGCGCGATTTATCGATTGACCCCTCAAGCGGTGTTCCCGCGGCCCATCAAGGAAAATATCTCGCCTTCACCGACACCAAAACTTCCTATAAAGGAACTCCGACCGGCGTTGCTCACATCAAATCTCTCGGCGTTACTCACGTTGAATTACTTCCTATTTTCGACTTTCAATCTGTCGACGAATCAGCTCCGTCATTTAACTGGGGATACGACCCACAAAATTTCAACGTTCCAGAGGGTTCCTATGCTACTGAT
>CAIMZW010000006.1 GCA_903846075.1 uncultured Actinomycetes bacterium | reverse complement strand
GTCTCACCCGGGGTTACACCTTCGGTTGCAGAGCGACGTCGGCGACGACGACGATGTGTCGCTGCTTCCGATTCATCAGATTCTTCGCCCTCTAGACTTCCGGCATCGAGTAATTCATCGCTATCGGAATCGCGGGTCTCCCCAGCGTTATCTCCCTCGCGGCCACTTCTTCTTCGACCTCGGCCACCTCGGCGGCGACGGCGATGTTCGATACTTGCTTCATCACTTTCGGAATCACTTTCCACCGGGGTGGAAACTTCGCTGGTTTCAGCTTTAGCAACCTGCTTGTGAGGCGCACGAGTCGCCTTGGCGGGTGCGCTCGCACTCTCCTTGGCCTTGGCTGGCGCCACGGTTACAGGAGCAGCCTGAAATAGTGGAACTGGAACCGGTGCAGTGGCTTTTGCGACATTAACGATGGGTTCAGAAGTTTCTTGCGGAACCGCGACAACTGCCTTTTTCGCGCGTTTTGCCGCGACTTTGACCTCTTCGACTTTACCAACGGGGGCGTCAGATACTGGAGTCTCGATGGTAGGTTCGACCGATTTTGCAGCAGATTTCTTTGCTGGGGTTTTTTTAACTGCCCGCTTACGCGCGGCTTTTGGCTCTATCGCCATAACACCAAATCCTCATCTGGGTACCCAAAACCGTAAAAGCCTTCGGTACTTCTCTAGGCTCCGCTAGGAGCAATCCTTATAGGTACTTCTGGTACTGCCTGTTCCATTCAAAACTGCCCACCTCATGGGAGGTAAGAAAGCTCTAGTGTCCGCGGCGATGACGAGTGATTAAGGACCTTCGAAAGATCCGCTCGACGCGCTGAACGCTGGTGAAAGTATCGCAGATTGGCGGGCAAAGACCAATTTGCCTCGCCTAACGGGACCTGACATGTACGTTTTGGAGCAAACCAAGCCCAACCAAGTTAGCAAACATGCTCGAACCGCCATAGGACATGAACGGTAAAGGCACGCCTGTCATTGGCATCAACCCCATCGTCATACCAATATTTTCAAAGGTCTGAAAGGCAAACCAGGCGATCACCCCAACACATACCAGCCTGCCAAAGGCATCGTTAGTCCGTCTGGCAATCATGAACGCTCTAAAAAAGAAGAGCCCAAAGCAGAGCAAGATGAAACCAGATCCTAAAAAGCCAAGCTCTTCACCAGCGACCGTGAAAATGAAGTCAGTCTGTTGTTCGGGAACAAATCGGCCATTAGTTTGCGGACCATTAAATAGCCCTTTCCCAACCACTCCCCCGGAACCGATAGTGATTCTAGATTGGCGAAGTTGGTATCCACTTTGTTGTGGATCGGCCGTTGGATCGACAAAGGATTGAAGCCGCTTCAATTGATATTGGTGAATGACTCCCGATTTCACGGCGACCGCACTGCCCAAGACTCCGAGGAGAAGTAGCCCCACGACCCAACGAGAACGAGCACCGGAGACGGCAATGATGGAAATGACCGCAGCCGAGATGATGAGTACTTCACCTAAGTCGGGCTGGATGATGATGAGCAACATTGGCAAGGCTGCGATAGCAAGCGCTCGCAACACATCGACATCACCTGGTTCAGATCCTCGATCGCTACCTTCAGCTAAAAGCATCGACATTCCAATAATCACCGAGATCTTCGCCAACTCTGCTGGTTGCAATTGAAATCCACCGGGCAATGCAATCCATGAGCGGGCACCATTCACGGTGCTACCCACGCCTGGAACGAGAACAGCTACAAGTGAGAGGACGCCAAGTCCCCAGAGAATTGGGGTGTAGGCCCGAAGCAAACGATAATCAATCAACGTGGTTCCATAGGCAAGGACGGATCCAATAATGATGTTGAGGATATGTCGTTTGAGGTAATACTGCGGATCCAAATGTTGAGCGGCAAACCAACTTTTTGTCGCCGCATATACCAACATTGTTCCAACGCCCAAGAGAGCAATGACAGATAAAGAAAGCCAATGATCAAAATCTCCGACGTTGCTGCGAAGTTGGATTCGTGTTTTCACCGTTAACCCACCTTCTTGCTTGGAGAGGCGCTAGGAACTGCGCTTACTTTTGGTTTTGGCTTACTTGGCAATTTTGCATTCTTTACATCCAGGATAGGAAGTACTTTAGGTGGGCCATCAGGAAAGATCGCTTGTTTTGGGTCAACTGTTGAACCATTGACACCATAAATTGCCGAGTAAATATCTTTGACTCCGACCGCGCTGACTTCAGCGCCAAAACCACCTTGACTGACCATCATGACAACCGCGTATTGCGGATTTTCCACCGGAGCAAAAGAAGCAAACCAAGAGGTGTCATCTTTACTCGAACCATCAGCGTTGGTTCCGATGACTTGACCAGTTCCAGTTTTACCAGCAACATGAATTGGAAAATTTGCAAAGACCGGTGCGGCAGTACCGGCTGTTGCCACCAAACGAAGTGCATCGTGAAGGAAGGAAACATTTGCCTTTGTCATCGGTGCAGTACGAACAATTTTCGGCTTAAAGGTTTTGACAACGGTTCCATCTGGCTTCACAACGGCGCGAGCGATCTCAGGTTGATACATTTTTCCGCCATTTGCGATCGCGGCATAAATCTGAGTCTCTTGAAGTGGCGTAATCAAGGTGTCACCTTGACCAATAGAAAAGTTGACTGCATCTCCTGCACGAATGATATTTCCATCAGTGCAATTCTCTTTTGCAATGGCGATCAAGTAGGGCGTTAAATCTGTCTTTCTAGCCTTCGTCGTAAAGTTACAGAAAAAGCTCTTGTTTGCTACGTACCACTTCTGCTTCCAATCACGGTTCGGTAAACGTCCAGTGGCCTCACCTGGAAGGTCGATGCCAGTTTTTTTACCTAAGCCAAATCCGAGTGCAGCATTAAAGAAATAGTCGTGAAGACCAGTTTTCGGTCGCAAGCCACCATCTCGAACCCACTCGTCATAAGCGATTTGATACCAAATCGTGTCGCAAGAAATAGCAATCGCGTGCAACATGTCGACAACACCTTGAGACTTCGTCTCAAAGTTTTTAAAGACATGGTTTCCGATCGTTACTTGCGCCGGACAGTTGTATTGCGCGTTCATACTGTATCCAGCCTTGGAAGCAGCAACGATAGATATCGCCTTAAAAGTGGAGGCCGGGGCATACATACCTTGAAGTGGACGATTAAGGGCTGGAACATTGCTCTTATCGCTAAAGAGATTTTGTGCCTCGGCAACGGTTAAACCCTTTTCCCAAATGTTCGGGTCATATGTCGGATAGGAAGCAATTGCCAAGATCCGACCCGTCTTCACATCCATCACAATTGCCGCCCCGCCATCAGCCTTATAGCCAAGTGAATGCGAACGAGTAACTGCATTTGCCAATGCAGTCTCGGTGGCTGATTGCAATCTTGCATCAATATTAGTGATCAAATTATTGCCAGGAATCGATGGCGTGTTCCGAGCCTGATGCGTGACAGATTCCTTGCGATCAACGATGACGGTTTTGATTCCTGGTGTACCTCGCAGGTATTGGTTGTATTGATACTCCAAACCTGATTTACCAATAATTTCATTCCGGAAATAATTTTGCGCAGTATTGGCCAGGTCTGATTCGGTGACGGTACCAACATAACCTAGAACATGTGCCGCATTCTCCCCTGCTAATGATGGGTAGGCACGTATCGGAACTGAAGCGGCATCGATTCCCCTATACGATCCCGAATTCTCCAAGACTTTGAGTGCTTGGGTTTGGCTAGCCTGCTTTGTAACAGGAATCGGTTGATACCTGGTTCCGTTCCAGCACCCGGCTCGTAGTCCAATCTTCAATTCACCACATAACCTGGTTCGATTAAATAGGTCGCCATATTTTAGGCCAAGCAATTTGGCCAGTCGGGATAAGACAGCTTTACCTTTATCTGGCATGGCATCAATTGTTGTTCGATCTACTGTTATCTGAAGACCAGGTCTATCCATCGCTAGCGGCAATCCTGAACTATCGGTGATGGCACCTCGAATAGCGGGGGTAATGATGTCTCGGCTTTGGATACTCAGTGCGGCATTTTGATAACGCAAGCCATCTGCAACTTGTATGTAAAAAAGTCGACCTAGTAAGGCGAGTAACAATGATGCAACAAGAGTCTGAAAGACCACCAGGTTGAGTCTGGAACGCTGATTCATATTCGCTCTCGGGAGGTCAAACTAAGACGTCGAAGTCTTGGCAAGATGGGCAGGAGCACCGGAGAAAAGAGAATCGTCCAGAATGCGTTTCCAAGAACGATACTTACTAGACGTGCGAGTGAGCCGTTATTTTCACCAAGGAGTAAGCCAATAAAAAGATAAACAAAAAGTGAAAATGTCACACCCGCTGAGACAAAAAGTACGAAAGCTAACGGCCTGGTTGTGAAGTCACCAATACTCTCTTTATTTGTAGAAAGGAGATAACCAGCAATCGTGAGCGTGAAAGCCCACTGTCCAACAGGTGAATCTGTCGTTGGTGAAAGATCCAATATGAGCCCGCCAAGAAAACCCAATATAAGTGCGCCGGATCGATCCTCCAAAGAAATCAGACCAATGAGAGCAAATAAGTAGAGCGAAAATCCCGCGATAGGTAAATTTATTTGAGCGATCAGAGTCTCTTGCAGTACAAAGACGAGTAAAAGAAATAGCGCGCTAGACGCGATTCGGAAGGAGCTCATTTTGTCGCTTGAGACGATGGAGTTGGAGAGCTAGATGGAGTTGGACTCGTGCTTGGCAAAAGTACCGGTGGCGTAAAAGGCACTGGTTGAGCTGTGACCGTTACGGTTGGAATCGGCGTCGGAACCAAGGAGTCTTTTGGATTTTGCTTTGCCATTTTTGTGATTACCGAGACCACGCCAACTGTTTGCAAGTTGGTCAAACCAATTACTGTTGCCTGTTGGGTCAGAGAAGCCGAAGAATTATCTACCGAACTTACGCGTCCGATGGGAATCCCAGGGACGAATGGTTTATTCCCATCGCTGCCGAGTGAAACAAGTTCATCTCCAACTTTGATGGTTCCCGCAGGGTCGAGTAATTGCAAGATATACGAGGCATCCCCCTCACCGAGGAGGACTCCCGCACTTTGCGTTCTGGCAATTCGGACGCCGATTCGAAAACTTGGATCACTCATAAGCAGAACAATCGCCGATGTCGAGGTCACTGATTTCACTACCCCGACAAGACCCGAAGCGGCGATAACAGTCATATCTGGGTGAATGCCGTCCCTGCTACCGGCATCGATAGTGAAAGTCTCAGAGAATGTCGAAGTGGACCCTTTGCCGATTACTCGCGCCGCAACAACGGTATATCCAGCGCGGCCGGCAAGATCCAAGGCGCCGCGTAGTTGCGTCAGTTCTCCTTGAATTTCTTTATTAAAGATTACTTGTGCCTGTAATTTGGCATTCGCTGCTTCGAGTTCAGTTACCCGAGCCTTGGTCTTTCCAAAATTCTTAATGTTGCTAAAGAAATTTCCCACTGGCGAAAATGCACTTGAAACCGCTCTTTGAACCGGAGCAAGTACGGATTGAGTAACACTTCTCGAACCTTTAGCAAGGCTAACTCCACGTAAATCAAGAGTTATAAAGAAAAGTGCCGTAACAAGAAGGACTACAAGCAAAAGCCTGGAACGATTATTCCCGGCTGGTGCCACGAGTTAGCTCCTTGTTACTGGTGACTGATACGAATTATCGACGTGGTTCAGAGATCAAAACTTTTTCCAAAGCTTCAAACTCTTCGACACACTTACCCGAACCTTCTGCTACTGCCTGAAGTGGTCGCTCGGATACATGAACAGGCATATTAGTTTCGCGGCGCAATCTTTCATCCAAACCGCGAAGCAGTGCGCCACCGCCGGTGAGGACAATGCCACGGTCCATAAGATCACTTGATAACTCAGGTGGGCACTTATCGAGAGTGCTCTTTACGGCATTAACAATCTGATTGACCGGCTCTTCGATGGCTTTGCGAATATCTTCGGCAGAGACCCGAATAGTTTTTGGCAATCCAGTTGCGAGGTCGCGACCACGAATTTCAGCATCTGGCTCGTTTGGCATTTGAATTGCAGATCCGATAGCCATCTTGATCTCTTCGGCAGTACGTTCACCGAGCATCAAGGAGTATTCGCGCTTTACCCAATCAATAATTGCTTGATCTAGTTCGTCGCCACCAACTCGAATGGAGAGTGCGACAACAATTCCACCTAAGGAAATAACAGCGACTTCGGTAGTACCTCCGCCGATATCTACCACCATGTTTCCGGTCGGTTCGTGAATCGGAAGACCGGCACCGATTGCGGCAGCCATTGGCTCTTCGATGATGTAAACCTTTCGCGCACCCGCGGCGTAACCAGCATCCTTTACCGCGCGCTGTTCGACACCCGTAATACCTGATGGGACGCAAACAACAATTCTTGGTTTAGCCAAATAACGGCGACGATGAACTTTCTGAATGAAATAACGAAGCATCCGTTCGGTGGTGTCGAAGTCTGCAATGACGCCATCTTTGAGTGGACGGATGGCAACAATATTTCCCGGGGTTCGACCAATCATTCGCTTGGCTTCTAAACCGACAGCCAAAATTCCACCAGTATCTTGGTTGATCGCAACCACACTTGGCTCATTTAAAACAATTCCACGACCACGGACATAGACCAAAGTATTTGCGGTTCCAAGATCGACAGCCATGTCACGTCCGATAAAAGACATGCGGCTGGGGTTCTTCTTTGACATTAGTTTCCCTTCACTTCTGAAAGCTCAGAAAAGAAAATTGCGATTTCACGTTCTGCAGATTCGGGCGAATCAGAACCGTGGACCAAATTTTGAACAACTTTCGTACCTTGATCGCGAGCGAGATCGCCGCGGATAGTTCCAGGCTCTGCAGTCGTTGGATCGGTGGTTCCGGCCAATTTTCTGAAACCTTCAATTACCCGATTGCCTTCGGCGATGAGAGCAACGATTGGGCCTGATTGCATAAACTCAATCAAAGGTTCAAAAAACACTTTACCCTCATGCTCGGCATAGTGGGCGGCCAATAGTTGGCGATCGGCATGCATCATCTTTAGTGCGACGATGGCATATCCCTTTGCCTCGATGCGGGAGATGACCTGGCCTACGAGATTGCGCCGAACGCCATCAGGCTTAACGAGTATCAAAGTTCGCTCAAGATTCACGGGCGCTAGTCTATTCGGAACGGGTGAAAGTTCTGAATTGTCCTAAATTCTCAGGGTACCTGCGGTCTTCCCTCAGCCAGGAGGTTGGCTCGGATGGCCTCCCCCTTCTTTCCCACCACATAGGCAGCCACCCAGAGCGCGGCAAAAAAGGCGCCCATGAAGAACATTGAGGTCACAACCAAGCCAAAGGAGATCACGGCAATCTGGAGCAAGCTTCCGAGGTACCAACCAAATTTGCGTTTCATAACTCCCGCACAGAGAAGGAGTAGAAGGGCAACGGTCGCGCCCAACCAGAGTGACGTTGAACTGTGGCCATCCTTAGCAAGTAGAAGCGCGAATCCCATCACCAAAGACTCCATAGTGAGAACTGCCGCCCCAAGGATTCTCACAATTTGTCCTGATCTTCATCCAGGTCGTAGTAATCAGGATTCAAGGTTCGAAAATAGGCTCGAGTCTCCCCCGCCGTGACGACCGAACCGGTGACCAGGACAGCAGAGACGCCCTCACTGACCTGATTGAGCAAGGTCACTTGTTCCATGGCGTGCTTGATCGCCAAGACCAAGGTCTCTTGAATCGTCACGCGTTCTGACCCAAATACCGAAATCGCCAACTCAGCCAATTGCGCGACAGGAAGGGCTCGGGTCGAATGGCTCTGGGTGACCACCAAGCGATCAATCACAGGTTCGAGTTCTTGGAGAACACCGAGAATGTCT
Source organism: uncultured Actinomycetes bacterium (assembly GCA_903846075.1). Taxonomy (GTDB): domain Bacteria; phylum Actinomycetota; class Actinomycetes; order Nanopelagicales; family Nanopelagicaceae; genus CAIMZW01. The sequence goes on along the minus strand of CAIMZW010000006.1, from coordinate 9,310 downwards.
TTCTCACCCAAAATCGCTAGAACTCCAAAGACGGTTTCAAAATCAAATTCAGATTGAATTGTTTTGGCTAATGCCGACGCGCCATGCGGATTATGCGCAGCATCAACGATCACGGTCGGATCTCGATAAAGAACTTCGCAACGACCCGGTGATTCAACATTGGCGAAAGCGCGACGAACCACTTCATCGTCAAGTTTTACTCCGACAAATGCTTCGACGGTAGCAAGAGCAACTGCAGCATTGGATGCTTGATGAGCGCCGTAAAGCGGAAGATAAATATCAGAAATCGTTCCGTGTACGCCTTGCAAAGTGAGAAGTTGACCGCCTACCGCAATATCTCGATGAGCGACGGAGAACTCAATACCTTCGCGATAAACAATTGCAGTTTTTTCAATCGCTCGTTGCATCAATACTTTGGCAGCTTCAACTGGTTGTGCCGCCATGACAACGTGGGAACCAGTTTTGATGATTCCCGATTTCGTTAGCGCGATTTTTTCTAGAGTATCACCCAGGTACTCGGTATGGTCCAAGCCAATCGGAGTGAAAACCGAGACAGAGCTATTCACCACATTGGTGGCATCCCACTCCCCGCCCATTCCACATTCAATAATGCCGATGTCTACGGGGAACTCTGCAAAAGCAACAAATGCCATTGCCGTAATAGCTTCGAAAAATGAGATCGGATGTGGTTGCCTACTGTCAATTAGATCGAAATACAGCGCGATGTCATCGTAGGTCGCAATCATTCCCTCTGGCGGGATGGGAAAGCCATTGATGGAAATACGTTCTAAGAAACTCTCCAAATGCGGAGAGGTGAATCGACCAGTGCGATATTCCAGTTCTCGAAAAAGCGAATCGATCATTCGAGAGGTCGTGGTCTTTCCATTTGTGCCGGCAATATGGACGGTGGGATAGGAAAGCTGAGGCGAACCCAGAGCATCTACTAGCGCCGCTATTCGATCCAACGAAGGCTCGAGGCGCGTCTCCGGCCAGCGCTTTAATAACGCTTGTTCAACAGCGTCTAGTAATACTAAATCTTCAGGAGTGCTCATTGATTCGGCAAAGATTCGAGGGCAGCAGTCAATCGTTCGATATTCGCAAGGGTTTCACTCTGCCGGGCACGAATTTCTTGAACAACTTCCATTGGGGCCTTCGCCATGAATCCTTCATTCTCCAATTTCACTTTGGCGGTCTGAAGGTCTTTGTGAGCTGTCGCTAAATCTTTGGTAAGGCGAGCTCTTTCGGCGACAACGTCAATCGCACCTGTTAAGTCGAATTCGATACTTACTTTACCTACTTCGATTCGGGCAGCATAAGAACCATCAACTGGATCAATTCTCGTGACATGACGAATCGCAGATTCAAATTCAGTCAGACCTGCTTCGCCCAACCCAGTGAACTTTGCTCCTATGCGGGCTGACGTTTTTATTCCTTGGTCATTGCGAAAGCGTCGAATCTCAGTGATGAGTTCTTGAACTTTTTCGAGGGAGGTAATGCTTCCTTCAAATTTCTCGTTTTCATTTGATTCAGGCCATGCCGCAGTCACCAAAGTCTCACCCTTTGTCAGGTTGCACCAAAGTTCTTCGGTGATGAAAGGCATGATCGGATGCATTATTCGCAACAGTTGATCCAGTACCTCACCGAGAACCCGAGCCGACTTCTTTGCGCTCTCTCCTCCTTGGAGAAAGGAAGATTTCGAAAGTTCTAGATACCAATCGCAGAGGTCATCCCATGCAAAGTGATAAATCAATTCACAAGCCTTGGCAAATTCATACCGTTCAAGCAGCGAAGAGACTTCACTAACTGTTTGATCAAGGCGAGTAAGAATCCACTTATTGATTCCATCAAGTGAATCGCTGGATGGCATCGGACCTACAACATTGGCGCCATTAAGCAGAGCAAAACGAGTGGCGTTCCAGAGTTTGGTTGCAAAATTACGCGCACCACCCACCCACTCTTCGGCAAGAGCTTGGTCGCTGCCGGGATTGGCTCCACGCGCCAGAGTAAATCTCAGTGCATCCGATCCATATTTATCCATAAATTCGATGGGATCAATTCCATTGCCCTTGCTCTTACTCATTTTCTTACCAAAGCGATCACGGACTAATCCATGGAGAGCGATGGTATGAAATGGAACTTGATTCTCCGTGGCAAATAAGCCAAAGAGCATCATTCGAGCCACCCAGAAAAACAAGATGTCGTAACCCGTAACCAAAACGCTGGTGGGGTAGAACTTCTTGAGATCTTCAGTGTTGGCTGGCCAACCTAAGGTCGAAAATGGCCAAAGCGCCGAGGAGAACCAGGTATCGAGAACATCTTCATCTTGGATGTATCCAACAGGCGGCGTATCTTGTGGACCGCACACTACGACTTCGCCATTAGGTCCGTAATAAACCGGTATTCGATGTCCCCACCACAATTGGCGCGAGATGCACCAATCATGCATGTTGTCGACCCACTCAAAATAACGTGGCGAAAGTTCTTCGGGATCGATTTTTACTCGACCATCTCGAACTGCATCACCGGCAGCTTTTGCTAGTGGGGCAACTTTGACAAACCACTGCTTGGAAAGTCGAGGCTCGACTGTTGTATTGCACCGTTGGCAATGGCCAACGGCATGCATGTACGGACGCTTTTCAGCAACAATTCGACCTTCGTTTCGCAGCGCTTCAACTACAGCTCGGCGAGCTTCAAATCTATCTAGTTCGTCGAACTGGGTCCCGGTGTTTGTAACCTTGGCGTCGGCATCCATCATGACAATATTTTCAAGGCCGTGGCGCATTCCAATTTCAAAGTCATTTGGATCATGAGCTGGAGTGACCTTAACCGCGCCAGTACCGAATTCGGGATCAACATGAGCATCAGCAACAATCGGAATTTCGCGACCAACCAAAGGCAGGCGAATCGTCTTGCCAACTAAGTGTCGATAACGATCATCGTCGGGATGCACTGCGATAGCAGCATCGCCCAACATGGTCTCAGCTCTTGTAGTAGCTACAACGATGACATTATCGCCTTCGCCATAACGAATCGAAACTAGCTCTCCTTCGTCATCACTGTGTTCAACTTCGATATCGGAAAGCGCAGTCATGCAACGTGGGCACCAATTGATGATTCGCTCGGCGCGATAAATCAATCCGGCATCGTAAAGTCGCTTAAAAATTTCCAGAACGGCTTGGGAAAGCCCTTCATCCATCGTGAAACGTTCCCGACTCCAATCAACAGAATCGCCTAGGCGTTTCATTTGACCCAAAATTGCTCCGCCTGATTCAGCCTTCCATTGCCAAACCCTTTCCACAAACTTCTCCCGCCCGAGGTCGTGGCGAGAAAGCCCCTCAGTGGCGAGCTGTCGTTCGACGGCATTCTGGGTTGCGATGCCAGCATGATCCATGCCGGGAAGCCACAAGGTTTCAAAACCCTTCATCCGCTTCATACGAGTCAAGATGTCTTGAAGAGTGTGATCTAAGGCGTGACCAATGTGAAGATTTCCGGTGACATTTGGCGGCGGAATAACGATGGTGAAGGCTGGTTTATCGGAGGTCGCATCTGCCGAAAAGTACCCAGCATCCAGCCATTTTTGATACAACGGAGATTCAATATCGGCCGGGGTGAAGCTGGGGGCCAAAGTTATTTCGGTAGGCTCACTCATAAGTGCTGATTGTAGGTTAAGCGCTCTTCTCCTCGGAACGCTTTTCACCCTTAACCGACTTCTTTGGTCCACCGCTTGCGCGGGAAACGAAAGTTGGCGCTTCAGTTTTGAGAACTGATGCTGGAGTGATTATCACCTTTTCAATGTCAGAACGAGACGGAACTTCATACATGACACTCAGAAGTGTCTCTTCCATGATCGCACGCAAACCTCTAGCACCAGTTCCCCGTTTGATTGCGAGATCCGCCACAACCTCAAGGGCTTCGGTTGAGATCTCCATTTCGACACCATCAAGTTCAAAGAGACGTTGGTATTGCTTCACCAAGGCGTTCTTAGGTTCGGTTAAAATTTGCATGAGTGCTGGTCGATCCAAGTTCTCCACGCTGGTCAGAATTGGCAAACGACCAATGAATTCGGGAATCATTCCGAATTTGAGTAAATCTTCTGGCATGACATCCGAGAAATAATCTCGGGTAGCAATTTCCTCCGCGCTCTGAAGTTTGGCGTTAAATCCAACCCCCGCCTTGCCCTTACGTCCTTCAATAATCTTTTCCAACCCAGCAAAGGCTCCGCCAACAATGAAGAGGATATTGGTGGTATCAATTTGCAAGAATTCCTGATGAGGATGTTTGCGACCACCTTGTGGTGGAACAGATGCCGTTGTACCTTCAAGAATCTTCAAAAGAGCTTGTTGAACTCCTTCACCGGAAACATCTCGAGTAATAGATGGGTTTTCGCTCTTGCGAGCAACTTTATCGATCTCATCGATATAGATGATTCCCGTTTCAGCCTTCTTCACATCAAAATCTGCGGCTTGGATTAACTTGAGGAGGATATTCTCGACATCTTCGCCGACGTATCCGGCTTCGGTTAATGCGGTGGCATCAGCAATCGCAAAGGGAACATTGAGCATCCGAGCCAAGGTTTGCGCCAAAAGTGTTTTACCGCAACCAGTGGGACCAAGAATTAAAATGTTTGATTTCGAAAGTTCGACACTATCTTCGCGCTTTGATTCTCCTGATTGAACCCGCTTGTAGTGGTTGTATACCGCCACGGAGAGAGATTTTTTAGCGCGATCCTGACCAATCACATATTGATCGAGAAATTCATAGATTTCCTGAGGCTTTGGTAACTCCTGGAGACCAAGAGTGTTTGTGTCATTGAGTTCCTCGATGATAATTTCATTGCAGAGTTCAATACATTCATCACAGATGTACACGCCCGGCCCAGCGATAAGTTTTTTTACTTGCTTTTGGGTCTTGCCGCAGAAGGAACACTTCAGCAGATCGCCTGATTCACCGATGCGAGTATTCATACCCAAAGGTTAAGACGTGAAGCCACTTCGCGGAGTTCCAATCCGCAGAATTACTGTTCGCTTATAGGCGAATTTCTCGGTGTCTTGAAATAAATGGCCCCTGGGATTGCCAACATCACGAAACAGAGCAAAATATGGAACACGGTCGCGCCGATGAGATAAGGCCGCTCCCCAACCCACTTTGTGACCGGGCCTGCCAATGCCATGCCTATCGGCATCAGCGCCAGAGAGCCCATGTAATCCACGCTGGAAACTCGACCCAACATTTCGGAGGGGATTTCGCGTTGGAGAGCCGTCGACCAGTACACCCCGAAAGGTTCGGTAGCTAATCCAGCAACAAAATAACAGAGAATGACAAACCACGGAGCGAAGGGAAAGGCGAGAGCAATCGGTGCGGCGGCGAAGAACATCCAAGAAACGATCGATAGCAAGCCAGGTTTCTTTGCTTTGTATTTCGCAAACCAAAGAGCCGTTAGTACTCCCCCAAGGCTAAAGACTGCAGTTGAGGCAGCGAAGACGCCATTCCCATGGAACTCACGTTTGGTGACGACCGGGAGGAGAACAGTTTCGACGCCTATCACCACCATTAATTGGACGGAGGCAATCAAGATGATCCAGAAGACCCATGGCATATTCCAGACCGCCTTCAATCCTTCTTTCACCTCGTGAATAAAAGTGGGTCGATCATTTTCAAGATTTTTAGGCGGACTTTTAATTCCCAGGAGCAGGGAGGTGCCAAGAAAAAACATCCCAGCTACATAAATAAAAGTGAGTTTGGTCCCCAACGTGGCCACCATCAGTCCACCAATGGCTGGACCAACTATCGAACCGGTCCGACCAGTAACGCTTCGCAACGCGTTTCCCGCGGGAAGTTTCTCGACCGGAAGAATTGAGGGCAAAATTGAATTTGAAGCAGGGGCGCCCAAGGCTTCACCTGCGCCCATAATGAAAATGATGAGGGCTAGGACCCAGGCGTGAGCATGTGCGACTGAGGCAAAAACTATTGCCAGGGTCAGAACTCCTCGCAGACAATCGGCGAAGACCATCACATATTTTTGCGGCAACCGATCCGCCCATACTCCGCCCGCTAGGACGAGAAGCACCGAGGAAAAGACTCGAGCGGCAAGAATGGAACCTAAAGTAGAGGCACTACCTCCAGCGTCAAGAACAGTCACTGCGAGCGCAACAGGAAATGCTTGGTAGCCAATAACGATCAATAAGCCCGACACCCATAATTGCCAAAAGCCTTGATGTTCAAAGACTGAAACATCAAAGGCTTTATTTTTGTTCACGACTTTAGGGTACTTCAAAAAAATAAGGCGCCGAGGCGCCTTATTTTTGAACTTATAGATACTTACTTTGTAGCTGAGGCCTTACGGCTGGCAAATACTTTGTCGATGATTCCATATTCAACTGCTTCTGCTGAGGTGAGGATCTTGTCGCGTTCGATATCGCGAGCAATTTCTTCAGGGCTCTTGGTGGTGTGTTTTGCCAGCATGCTCTCTAGCAGTGAACGCATACGCATGATTTCGCGAGCTTGAATCTCAATGTCGGAACCTTGTCCGCCGCCTTCGCTATAAGGCTGGTGAATCAAAATTCTTGCGTGTTCAAGAGCGTAACGCTTGCCAGCAGCACCACCGGCGAGGAGGACTGCGGCTGCGGATGCTGCTTGCCCAAGACAGACCGTCATAACATCTGGACGAACGAATTGCATCGTGTCGTAAATAGCCGTCAATGCAGTGAAGGAACCACCTGGTGAGTTGATATACATCATGATGTCGCGATCTGGATCCATGGATTCCAGAGTCAACAACTGGGCCATCACATCGTTAGCAACGGTGTCATCGATTGGTTGACCCAAAAAGATGATCCGCTCTTCGAAAAGTTTTGTGTAAGGGTCGAGGCGCTTGTACCCGTAACTTGTTCTTTCTTCGATGGTAGGCAGGACGTAGCGACTGGTGAACTCGTTAATGGAATTCATCGCACTCATTGGATTTCTCTCGTTACTCATGCTGTTCCACCACTTCCTGAAACCTGACCGGCTGAACGAACTACGTGATCCACAAATCCATAAGTCTTGGCATCTTCAGCATTGAACCAACGATCGCGATCGGAATCTGCCTCGATGGTCTCTACTGTCTGGCCGGTATGGAAAGCGATCAGTTCGGCCATCTGCTTCTTAGTGAAAGACATTTGCTCGGCTTGAATCTTGATATCAGATGCAGTTCCACCGATGCCACCGGATGGTTGGTGCATCATGATTCGCGCGTGTGGCAATGCATATCGCTTGCCGGCAGCACCAGCACAGAGCAAGAACTGACCCATAGATGCGGCCAAGCCCATGCCTACAGTTGCAACATCGTTTTTAATGAATTGCATGGTGTCGTAAATAGCCATACCTGCGGAGATTGAACCGCCTGGTGAGTTGATATAAAGATAGATGTCCTTCTCGGGGTCTTCTGCGGCGAGTAAGAGCATCTGGGCACAAATGGCATTTGCCATCGAATCTTCAACGACGGTGCCGAGGAAGATGATGCGCTCTCGAAGTAGGCGTTGATAAACCTGGTCATCAAATCCGCCTGATGCAGAACCCGCTGAACGCGCGGTTGTGAGATCCACTGCTTCCTCCTAATACTGAAAAATGTTTCGCTGTATTGACCCTAACAACTTATTGAGTCAATTGCTTCCAGAAAAAACCATTTTTCTGCCTAAGAGTGTTCGCCCTGAGAGAAGTGACTTATTCTGCGGTTTCTTCTTCGGACTCTGGGGCCGCTTCGAAGGATGCTGGACGGAGCGCTTCCAAATCAACGACAGTGCCAGAAGTGGTTACAACCTTGATGCGCGCCAAAACATTGGCGAGCGCCTTGGCTCGAGTTACCTCGGCGACGATGGAGTTAATTTGGCCAGCCTCAGAAACTTCTTTGATAAATTGATCAGGAGTCATCTGATATCTAGCGGCTGAGCGAACTAGGTATTCAGTGAGTTCGGCCTCATTTACAGACACTTCTTCGGCCTTAACAATCGCATCTAGGAGAATCTCTTGCGTCAAAGATTTAGTGGTTTCAGCGGTTACTTCAGCGCGGTGAACTTCGTCTTCTAGACGACCCTCACGCTCGAGATGGTCATGAACTTCATCGGCAATGATTGCCTCAGGCAACGGAATATTGACAGTCTCAATGAGTTTTTCAATGAGAAGGTCACGAGCATGTGAACCTTGGTCCAAACGCTTGATTCGCTCGAGACGGCTCGCAATATCAGCACGAAGTTCGGCAAGGGTTTCGAATTCGCTGGCCATTGCGGCAAAGGCATCATCAAGTTCTGGCAGGTCGCGATGCTTTACTGCCTTCACGGCAACATCGATATCGCCAATTTCACCTTCAGCCATTCCAACAAGCGGTGCATTAAAACGCTTGCTTTCGCCAGCCTGTAATCCGATAAGCGCCTCGTCTAGTCCATCGACCATGCGATTAGTTCCAACTTCGTAGGAAATATCGTTGGCAGTGCCACCTTCGATTTCAGCGCCATTAATTCGTGCAACCAAGTCAATGCTTACAAAATCGCCGGTCTCGATTGCCTTCTCAACAGTTGTGAGGGTTCCAAATCGAGCGCGAAGGGAATCTAATTGTTCGTCAACTTCAGAATCAGCTACAACAACGTCTTCAACAGTTACCGTGATTTCGGAGAAATTTGGAAGATCAAGTTCTGGACGAACATCAACCTCAACGGTAAAAACCAACTTCTCATGATCAACAAGTTCGGTGATATCGACAGTTGGACGACCAATGACAAGCACTTCATGCTCACGAGTTGCACGCATGTAGAAATCTTGAAGTCCGGAATTGATTGCCTCGTCTAGAACTGCGGCACGTCCAACGCGTTGATCAACCATCGCGTTTGGAATTTTGCCTTTACGGAAACCAGGAACGTTGATTCGCTCGGAAATGCTCTGATAAGCGCGTGCAATATGTGGTTGCAATTCTTCGAAGGAAACTTCCACGGAAATTTTTACGCGAGTTGGTGAGAGAGTTTCGACGGCGCTATTCACGGTGCTCCTTTGGAGGCGAGTTTTGTATGACCTAGTGATACTGGTCGGGGCGGGGAGATTCGAACTCCCGGTCTCCTGCTCCCAAAGCAGGCGCGCTAGCCACTACGCTACGCCCCGAGGCGTAAGTGAGGATTCTAGGGGGTTAAATTCCCTTCTCATAACCAAGCCGTTAAGATACGACAGGTTCAAGCGGAAATCAGTAAGCAAGATCTCCTCTAGTCCTCAAAAACACCACATGCGGGTGTAGCTCAATGGTAGAGCCCCAGCCTTCCAAGCTGGCCATGCCGGTTCGATCCCGGTC
>CAIMZW010000005.1 GCA_903846075.1 uncultured Actinomycetes bacterium | reverse complement strand
TGGCCAAGAAGACGGAACTTCACTGATGCCGTACAGGTACTCATCGTGAAGTCGTAATGAGTCCGTCACTTCTAAGCGATAACCAAGCCCGGTGGCTAGAACCGGAACTACCTGCACTTGTCCGTACCGAAGTCGAATTCCAATACCTGTTGCTGCCAGCACGACGCCAGAAGGTGTCGCGGTAGCGCCTTGCATTCCGTTCCATCGAAGCGTGAACGAATCAGCCAGACTCGAGGTTGCGGCACTTCCATTGACCCCAGGCATCACCGCACGTACTTGCTTACCAACGATGGTGAACTTCACTGAAGTTAGTTGGCTGAAATTGCCGGAAGTTGAAGAACTAGAGGAATCGACGGAAACCGAGGCAGCAACTTTGCCTTTAACTAGTTGGAAGTTTCCCAATTTATTTAAGGCTTTGTCGTTGGAAAAATTCGCACTCTTCAATTGATGTCCTACGTTGACTCTAATCAGCGCCGAGTCAGCCACGGCATTGAGGTCGGTGCCGGGAAAGTAATAACTCAATATATCGAGTGCGCTCTTGCCTTCCAGCGCTTGGCCCTTTGCGCCAATCTGACTCAGGCCAACTCCATGACCGAAACCTGAACCATCAATAACAAATTGCGGTGGAACTGTTGTATCGGCAAATGCGGACGAGTTCGTCATAGAGAAGACGATTCCGAGCGCCAGGACGATGGCTTTCATTGACTATTCCGCTACTGGGAGAAGGTCTTTAGGGGAAGTCAGGAATCCCCAACCCCACGACAAATGCATTGTTGCCAAGACCATCGGCAACATAATTCTTTCTGACCATTGCTTGCCAATCACAAGGGAACCCACGATCAACGCCGCAACGTAACCGCTCGGAACAATAAGAAAATATGGCGACAGAAATACGGCAAAAATAAGTGCAAGAACCATCGCCACGAGAGCAGTTGGCGGGGCCAGATAGCGAAGATTGATACTGCCTTTATGGTTTCGCGAAACTGCTCGGCGCCAGCGACCGTATTCAAAATATTGCCTGGCGAGGGTCGGAAAATTTGGGCGGGGGCGGTATTGAACGAGAAGACTGGGATCAAACCAGATAACTCCACCAGCCGCGCGTAGTCGGAAGTTGAGTTCCCAATCTTGGGCTCGAGTAAATCTCTCGTCATAACCACCAACTGATTGGAGAGCTGACTTCTGAAAGGTACCTAGATATACGGTCTCGGCAGGACCGGCACTTCCACCCACATGAAAACTGGCCGAGCCCACGCCTAGCGGGGAACGCATCGCCGTAGCTACCGCCTTCTCGAACCGTGTTTTCCCAATCGCGGCCATGATTCCGCCAACATTGACGGCTCCAGTTTGTGCCAAAAGTTCGACCGCTCGCTTGACATAATCCTTGGCAATTTCAGCATGGCCATCGATGCGACAAATGATGCTGTGATGAGATGCCGCAATGGCCAAATTAAGGCCGTTCGCCGTTCTGCCCGTCGGGTTAGAAACCAAAATCACTCGCGGATCTGCCGCCGACAATTGTTGGGCTATCTCATTGGTCTTATCGGCAGATGGGCCAAGGGCCAGGATGACCTCATATTCGCCCGGGTACTCCTGACTAAGAATGGATTCAATCGCCGTCCGAAGGTGGCGTTCTTCATTCAAAATCGGCAGGACAACACTTACCCCTGGATAACTAGGTAGCGATTTCGAAGTTTGGTTGATCATAGAGTTCACACGGTACCGTTTTCGAGCACTACTATCGGCACAATGACGCTCAAAATCTCGGTTATTGGCACCGGGTACCTAGGGGTTACCCACGCCGTCTGTATGTCGGCCTTGGGTTTCCATGTCATTGGCGTCGATATCGAACCAGCAAAAATTGATTCCCTACGCGCGGGAATTGTCCCTTTTTATGAACCAGGCTTAGAAGAGTTACTGAAACAAGAGTTAGCCTCTGGCCGTCTGAGATTCACTTCAGAAATTTCTGAGATTGCTGATTCGGATGTTCATTTTGTCTGCGTGGGCACCCCCCAAACTGAAACTGGACTGGCAGCGGACTTGACCTATGTGAATAATGCAATTGAATCGATTGCATCCTTTGCCAAACCTGGCTCCCTCGTCGTCGGAAAATCAACGGTTCCCGTTGGTACCGCCGCCAGATTGCGACAGCGGTTGTTAGAACTTAATCCAGAAGTTGATCTGGCATGGAACCCAGAATTTTTACGAGAGAGCTTTGCTGTCGAAGACACGTTGCATCCCAATCGAATAGTTATTGGGGTGGTCACCGACACCGCTGAAGAAATCCTGAAAGCGGTTTATGCCACGAATCTTGCCGAAGGTGTCCCTTGGGTTCGATCTGATCTGGCTACCGCAGAACTTGTGAAAGTGGCAGCAAATTCTTTTCTTGCCACCAAGATCTCTTTTATCAATGCCATGGCAGAGGTCTGCGAAGCATCTGGTGCTGATGTAACTGTCTTAGCCAAAGCAATCGGATACGACCCACGAATTGGAAGTCGCTTTCTGCAGGCTGGAATTGGTTTTGGCGGCGGGTGTCTGCCCAAAGATATTCGCGCATTTATGGCTAGAGCTGATGAACTTGGAGTAGAAGATGCACTCGCTTTCTTACGAGAAGTCGATGCGGTGAACTTGCGAGCCCGAAAACGAATGATTGAACTTGTTCACGCGGACCTATCGGAAAATCTCCAAGGCAAAAGGATTGCTGTACTTGGTGCAGCATTTAAACCAAATAGCGATGACATCAGAGACTCTCCTGCACTGGACATTGCGCTTCAGATATTCGGTGAGGGCGCCTTTGTTACCGTCCACGATCCAAAAGCTATGACGAGCGCCGCGCTGCGATATCCCACGCTGGCATACGCGCCAACAATAGAAGAGTGTGTCGCCGGTGCAGATTTAGTTTTGCATCTGACTGAGTGGGAGGTCTATCGAGAGATTGATCCCCTTGTTCTCAAAGGATTGGTCAATCAACCCATCATTATTGATGGTAGAAATGCTTTGAATCGCGATCTCTGGGTCGGCGCTGGTTGGCACTTCCGAGCTATGGGACGCCAAACCCTTTAAATCTAAGCCGAGAAACCTGTCTTATGGGTTCGCTTCTTCTTTAAAGAATCGCCTTTCGCTAACGAATCTTCTCGAGCTTTATCCATGTATTTGGAAATTTCTGTAGTGATTACCTGGTCAGCTACGGCCAAAATTCGAGCGGCTAGTAAACCCGCATTCTTGGAATTGCCCACCCCAACGGTGGCTACTGGGATACCGCCGGGCATTTGAACAATGGAGAGAAGGGAATCCATCCCATCGAGATATTTCAGGGGAACCGGAACACCGATTACTGGCAAGGTTGTCAGCGAAGCGACCATTCCAGGTAAGTGGGCCGCACCGCCAGCGCCTGCGATTATCACTTTGATTCCACGTCCAGCAGCACTTTTAGCAAATTCCAGCATTGCTTCAGGGGTGCGGTGAGCGCTAACCACATCCACTTCGTGTTCGATTCCAAATTCAGAAAGTATTAAGGATGCCCCTTCCATGATGGGCCAATCCGAATCGGAACCCATGATGATGGCTACTACAGGATTTTCACTATTCATCGATTACCCCACTCATGTAGTCAACGGCGTGCTCAATCTCGCGGTTTAAGTGTAGAAGGTCATCACCTAAAAGGGTGATGTGCCCGATTTTTCGACCGAGCCTAACTTCCTTTAAATACTGATGAAATTTCAAATTGGGGTTTCGAGCCATCAAGTGAAGGTAAGGACGATACATATCAGTTTTTTCGCCACCAAGAACATTGCCCATGACTGCAAAGGGCGCCGTCATTGCAGTGCTCCCCAAAGGAAGATCCAAGATGGCACGTAAATGTTGTTCGAATTGACTTGTGACAGAACCTTCGATCGACCAGTGACCCGAGTTGTGAGGGCGCAGCGCCAATTCATTAATAATTAATGAATCTGCAACCACAAAAAGTTCAACGGCCATAACGCCAACTAGTCCAATGCCTGCCGCGATTGTCAAAGCGATGTGTCCGGCCAACGTTCCTAATTGCTCATTGAATTGTGGAACCGGGGTGATGGTGGAAGTACATATTCCATTAGTTTGAACTGTGAGAGTGGCTGGCCACGTTGCCGCTTGTCCGTGCGGGGAGCGTGCAACCATTATTGAAACTTCATAATCAAAATTAAGTTTCTCTTCCAACAACAGTGGTGACTTAACTGCGTTAAATACTTCATCAAGTTCGCTTCGATCATTTGCCACGAATACGCCACGACCGTCGTAACCACCACTTGGCGTTTTGGCTATCACTGGAAAGCTTAAGTGAATCTCCCCGCCATCAAAAACCTGCCAGTCAGGATTGGGCAGACCTAATTCATCCATCTTCTCACGCATTGCGATTTTATTTTGCGAATAAAGAAAAGCAGAAGCCGATGGGAAAACGCGTACCCCGGTTCGTTCCAATTCTTTGATGACGGATTGCGGAACAAGTTCGTGCTCAAAAGTGACCACATCACAACCGCGAGCAAAGTCCAAAACGGCAGTGACATCTCGATAGTCGCCGATGACAAAATCACTGACTTGGGTCGCGCAATCTGAGTTGTGAGCAGCCAGAACCGTAAAACCAATTCCTAAATCATTCGCAGGCACAGCCATCATTCGTGCCAATTGACCTGCGCCAATGACGCCTACCTTTGGAAATCCCACCTATTTACACTATCGCAAATGATTTATATCCCCGACAGTGATGACTTCTCCGGTATCGAGAATGAGTCCACCGTCAGAATTTATCCCGGTCGCGATAGCCTCGAGATCTTCGGCATTGGGTCGTTGAACCAAGACTTTATTACCAACCGTAGAATTCGAATCCAAATATCTACTCGCGATATTGGCACCTTCTTCCCAGGTGGCGAGAAGATCAGATATTCGCATCAGCAAAGCGGCTAAGAATTCATTTCGATCTAGCTCAACTTTGCTCTCCAATGCTATGGAGGATGCGGTGGCGACTGGCAACTCGCTTTTGGTTGTTAACACATTGATGCCGACTCCAACCAATATTCCGCTCCCGTAGGCTTCACTCAAAATCCCGGCAATTTTTCCGGACGGTGCAATTACATCATTTGGCCATTTCGTCGAATAATTTTTCGAGTTAGTTTGAAAATTTATTTCCTCTGCGAGTGCGCTACCAACCAGTAATGGCACCCATCCCCAATCACTTCGATCTCGCTCAAGCTTTACATAAAATGAGAAGAGCAATGAGGTACCTGCAGTCGCTTCAAAAGTGCGATTTAAACGGCCTCTCCCCTGACTTTGATACTCCGCAATGTAGAGATCTCCGTGTGAAGGCTGGGCCTCACGCAAGAGTGATTGGGTCGAGGTAACTTCATCAAAAACCTTTACCCGCCAGTAGGAGTCGGATAAATAGCTAGCAATTTTCTTCTGGTCCAGGGCGAGACGTATCAACAGGCGCCCTTTCGCTAGTACCGTAGTGCTGTGACTGATGATATTCGTACCACGGCCGGAAAGATCGCTGATCTTAAGCGACGCACAATAGAAGCTACCGAACCCGCATCCCAAGCAGCCGTCGATAAACGCCACGCTGCCGGGAAGATGACGGCTCGCGAGCGCATAGCAAAGTTGGTTGACCCAGGCTCTTTTGTCGAGATGGATTCCTTTGCCAGACATCGATCGACAAATTTTGGAATGGAAAAGAATCGTGCCTACGGCGATGGTGTTGTAACCGGTTATGCCACGGTCGATGGTCGATCTATCGCTATCTACTCTCAAGATTTTCTTGTCTTGGGCGGCAGCCTTGGCGAAGTAGTCGGAGAGAAGATTGTTAAAGTCATGGACTTTGCAATGAAGAGCGGGATCCCGTTGGTTGGGATTAACGATTCAGGTGGAGCTCGTATTCAAGAGGGCGTCGCTTCTTTAAGTATGTATGGTGAAATTTTCAAGCGAAATGTTCGTGCTTCCGGTGTCATTCCCCAAATCTCAGTCATCATGGGACCAAGCGCTGGCGGAGCGGTCTACTCGCCCGCAGTAACTGATTTCGTGATCATGGTGAATGAAACGTCCCACATGTTTATAACGGGACCCGATGTCATCAAAGCCGTAACTGGCGAATCAGTGGAGATGGAAGAGTTGGGTGGAGCTCAAACTCATAACGCCAAAACTGGTGTCTCGCACTATCTGGCCGAAAGCGAAGATGACGCCCTTGACTATGTAAAAGCCTTGCTCTCTTATCTACCTAGTAACAACATGGATGAAACACCGGTATTGCCTCCGACGGAGAGCGATGATGTCTCACCTTCGGACCGAGCACTTGATTCATTGATTCCGGACAATCCCAATAAGCCTTATGACATGCGTATTCTCATCGGCGCCCTTCTTGATGAAGCCGATTTTCTCGAAGTGCATGAGCTCTTCGCACCAAACATCATCGTTGGTTTTGGCCGGATCGAGGGACGATCGGTCGGAATTGTTGCAAATCAACCACAGAACTTGGCAGGAACATTGGATATTGATGCCAGTGAAAAATCTGCACGCTTTGTACGAACCTGTGATGCCTTTGGTATTCCCATCATTACTTTGGTCGATGTGCCCGGATTTTTGCCTGGAACAGAACAAGAATGGAACGGCATTATCCGTCGTGGCGCCAAATTGCTCTACGCCTACGGAGAAGCATCAGTCCCTCTCATCACCGTGATTACCCGAAAGGCTTATGGGGGCGCTTACATTGTTATGGGCTCCAAGCATTTAGGGGCAGATATCAATCTCTCCTGGCCCACCGGCCAAATAGCCGTTATGGGTGCTCAAGGTGCCGTCAATATCCTCTATCGGAAAGAACTCGGCGCCAGTGAAGATGCAGATTCACTTCGAAAAGAGTTAATCGACAATTATGAAGAGACGCTGCTAAATCCCTACATCGCTGCCGATCGTGGATTCATTGATGCAGTCATCGAACCTCAAGCTACGAGACATCACATCACTCGCGCCCTTCGAGCCTTGCGAAACAAACGAGTAGCTCTACCTCCGCGCAAACACGGAAATATTCCACTTTAATGAACCACAAATTTATTATTGTGAAAGGCACTCCGTCAGAACAGGAATTGGCGGCGCTGGAGAAAGCAATCCCGATTCCAGTCGAGAAAAAAGTTGAGTCGGCTAGCCTTTGGCGAAAATCTCAAATTCGTCAACCGCTACCCAAAAAATGGGGTCCGACCTTCTGATGACTTTTCACTCGCCTCGGAAAGTTGTCCTTGCTTCGGCATCGCCTTCTCGCCATCGACTATTAGTAAGTGCGGGAATTCACCCCACAATTGTTGTAAGTGGCGTCGATGAAGAAGATCCAGCAATCACCTCACTTTCACCTTCTGAAATGGTTGTTGCACTTGCGATCTTAAAAGCACACACGGTTCGAAAACTGGTCGATGAAGAAAGTCTAATTATCGGGGCCGACTCAACATTTGAATTTGAAGGACAATCGCTGGGTAAACCTGAAACCCGGGAAAATGCCATTGCGCGATCAAAAGCTTTACGAGGCAAATCAGGTCTACTTCATACCGGTCATTGCATTATTGACAATCAACAAGGAATCGAAATATCTGACATTTCAACAGCAAAAGTTTTCTTTGCTGACATGACAGATGGCGAAATTGAAAAATATGCTGACTCTGGTGAACCGCTAAACGTTGCTGGTGGTTTTACTTTGGATGGATTGAGCGCACCTTTCATCGAACGAATTGAAGGAGATCCAAGCGGAATTATCGGACTTTCCCTTCCTCTCATCCGACGAGCGATAATTTCTCTAGGATTGGCGTGGACGGATATTGCAGAGATGGCGGTAGAGAAGTGAAATCAGTACTAATTGCCAACCGAGGTGAAATTGCAGTTCGGGTCGCTCGGGCTTGCCGTGACCATGGAATTAAGAGCATCGCGATCTACTCGGATGAAGACCGAACCGCTTTGCATGTGGCAACTGCTGATGAGGCCTATGCCCTCAACGGTATTTCCGCAGCCGAAAGTTATTTGGATCAAGAGAAAATTATTCGAATTGCACTTCAATCTGGCGCAGAGGCGATCCATCCAGGATATGGATTCCTCTCCGAAAATGCGGATTTTGCCGATCGTGTACAAGCTGCCGGATTAATTTGGATTGGACCATCACCTGCTGCTATTCGACTTCTGGGCGACAAAGTCTCGGCGCGCAAAATTGCTGCCGAAGTTGGAGCTCCTCTCGTTGCTGGAACTATCGACCCAGTTGCCAGCGCCGATGAAATTATCGCCTTTGCTCAAGAGCATGGTCTGCCTGTTGCGATAAAAGCGGCACACGGTGGCGGTGGACGTGGCTTAAAAGTTGCCCGCACCATTGAGGAGATTCCAGAACTTTTTGACTCTGCGGTCCGCGAAGCCATCGCCGGTTTTGGACGAGGCGAATGTTTCGTCGAACGCTATCTCGATAAGCCACGACATGTGGAGACCCAAGTATTGGTAGATAAGTTTGGCACCGCAGTTGTGGTTAGTACACGAGACTGCTCGTTGCAGCGCCGCCACCAAAAGTTAGTAGAAGAGGCTCCTGCACCGTTTTTGACCCAGGCTCAAATTGATCAACTTTATAATTCCAGCAAAGCCATAATGAAACAGGCTGGTTATGTTGGCGCCGGAACTTGCGAGTTCCTCATTGGCTCAGACGGCACAATCTCCTTCCTGGAAGTAAATACCCGACTTCAAGTCGAGCATCCAGTGAGCGAAGAAGTAACTGGATTAGATTTAGTTCGGGAACAGTTTCGAATTGCCGCCGGAGAAAAAATAAATCCGGTTGATCCAGTAATTCGGGGTCATAGCATTGAATTCCGGATCAATGGCGAAGATCCTGGTAAAGGGTTCCTACCTTCTCTTGGCACAATTACTAAATGGGAAGTCCCCGATGGTCCGGGGGTTCGCATTGATGCTGGCTTTGACCATGGCCACACAATTGGTTCTCACTTTGACTCTCTGCTCGCAAAATTGATCATCACCGCAGCGACTCGAGAGGAAGCCATCTCGAGAGCCCGGAGAGCGCTCAAGGAATTCGATATCGGCGGTCTTGCTACTGCTCTCCCGTTCCACAAAGCAATTGTGGAAGATCCGAACTTCACTCAAGATTTCAAGGTTTATACAAGTTATATCGAAAATGAATTTGATAATCAGATCGAACCATTCTCCTTCAAACAGGGAGTTGCTGACTCAAAGGCTGCTTCGCAGAAAATCATCGCCGAAGTAGATGGTCATCGCTTCGAAGTCATTCTTCACACACCAGAGCCGTTGCAAAAACGCCATCGAGTAAAGAGCAGTGGGGTCGGCAAAACGGCTGGTGATTCGTTAGAGAGTCCGATGCAAGGCACGGTAGTGAAAATAAATAAGTCCAATGGCGACCGAGTTGAGCCAGGCGATTTAATAGTTGTGCTCGAAGCGATGAAAATGGAGCAACCACTTATCGCCCACAAAAGCGGAACAGTTGCCGGCCTACAGGTTGGTGTTGGTCAGACAGTGGCCAGTGGCCAGATCCTCTGCGTTATCGAAGATTAAGATTTCTTCGTGACTCTGTACGCCGCATATGGCTCCAATATGGATCCGGCACAGATGCGCGATCGAGCGCCGTTTTCGCCCCATAGAGGCGTCGGTTGGTTGCAAGGATGGCGATTAACGTTTGGTGGCGAAGAGATTGGCTGGGAAGGCTCAGTTGCCACTGTCGTTGAGGATCCGAACTCATCGGTTTTTGTCTCCCTTTTCGATCTCTCCGAATATGACGAGACAAAACTTGATGAATGGGAAGGTATCTCAACTGACCTGTACCGAAAGATTCGAGTGCGAGTTCAAACTATGGATGGCGTCTCACTCTGTTTCCTTTACATCTTAAACAGCTTTGAAGGCGGTTTCCCCAGTTCTCGCTATCTCGAAATTATGGTTCAGGCTGCGGTAGCCGCCGGGGCGCCTGATGACTACGTCACCTTGCTGCAGGGGCACCCCACTAACGATTAATTCGCGATAAGTTTTGCGTATGACCTCACTCTACGAAGACCCGCTCGGCACCGCCGAGCTCGCAGCCACCGAGATAGCCGCAAAAACTGGAAAGAGCGCCCATCACGTTGCCCTGGTTATGGGTTCGGGATGGATTACGGCTGCTGATGCCCTAGGTCAACCCACTCACGAATTTCCAGTCACCGATATCTCTGGTTTCCCCGAGCCAACTGTTGTTGGCCACGGTGGGGTAATCCGCTCGTACGATCTTCAGGGTCCAAACGGAATTATTCACGCCCTAGTCTTCCTTGGTCGAACCCACCTCTATGAAGGCAAGGGAATTGAACCAGTAGTTCATGGAGTTCGAACTGCGGTCAAGAGTGGCTGCTCTGTCGTGGTGTTGACCAATGCCTGTGGTGGAATCAATCGTGACTATAGTGTCGGTCAGCCAGTTCTCATTCGAGATCACATTTCAATGACCGGGGTCAGCCCTCTTATCGGAGCTAACTTTGTTGACCTTACGGATCTCTACAGCAAGCGAATTCGCGAACTCGTAAAGCGAGAAGATAATTCCCTTTCAGAAGGAGTCTATGTTCATTGGCGCGGACCGGCCTATGAAACTCCAGCAGAAATCAACATGCTCCGAACTATGGGGGCAGACCTGGTAGGAATGTCGACCGTCCCTGAGGCAATTGCGGCTCATGCGCTAGGAGCTGAGGTTCTTGGCATTTCGCTGGTCACAAATGCCGCCGCCGGAGTAACGGGTGAAAAACTCAATCATGAGGAGGTCATTGCCGCAGGCAAAGCTGCTGCTGGCAGAATGGGAGAACTACTCGGAAAGGTGTTACCACAACTGTGATTGAGCCATCGCTACGCGCCGAAGTTGAAGAATGGATTGCTCTCGATCCAGATCCAAAGACTGCTGAACTATTGCAATCCTGGCTAGATAATGGCAACGATGCCGATCTCAAGCGTTGCTTCTCTGGATTTTTAGAATTTGGCACCGCTGGTTTGCGTGGCCCCATGGGTCCTGGACCTTCCTGCATGAATCGTGCAGTCGTTGGGCGCGCAGCTGCTGGACTTGCCGCGTATATGAAGAAGCGCAACCTCACCTCTGTTGTCATTGGTCGAGATGCCAGACACGGTTCGGAGGATTTCACCTTTGAAAGTGCCGAAATTTTCGCTGGCGCCGGGCTTGAGGTCTTTATCTTGCCGAGGCCTTTGCCAACCCCAGTCTTAGCCTTTGCAGTCAACGAGTTACAAGTTGATGCTGGAGTCATGGTGACTGCAAGTCACAACCCGCCTCAAGACAATGGTTACAAGGTCTACCTTGGTGGCACCGTCGATGGCCAGCGCTATTACGGATCTCAAATCGTTCCACCCGCTGATACTGAAATTGCAGCTGAAATCGCGGCAATTCATAGCGCCACTCCCCGTGGAACCAAGTGGACTGTTCTCGATGACGAAATTTTCCACAAATACATCAACCGAGTTATCAAGATTTCTGAGAAACCATTCCATAACAAGATTGTCTACTCGGCTATGCATGGTGTTGGCACTGAGACAATCGAAGCAACATTTAGAGCAGCCGGCTATGCCGCCCCAATCTTGGTGCAATCTCAAGCGAAACCGGACCCAGATTTTCCCACGGTGAAATTTCCTAATCCCGAAGAACCAGGTGCGATTGATTTGTCCCTCGAGACTGCAAAGAACTTCGATGCAGATCTCGTCATTGCAAACGATCCAGATGCCGATAGATGTGCTGCGGCTGCCTTTGACCCAAAGGTTGGCTGGCGGATGCTGCGCGGTGATGAAGTCGGAATCCTGCTCGGATATTTCATCGCAACAACAATGCCGGAGATGACTAGAGGCAAGGCTTTTGCTAACTCGATTGTCTCCTCTTCTGCGCTTAGCAAAATTGCTGCTAAATTCAAGATCGAATTTTATGAAACACTCACGGGTTTCAAATGGCTTGCGAAAATTCCAAATCTGGGTTTTGGTTATGAAGAAGCGCTGGGATACGACGTTGATGCACTCACCGTCAATGATAAAGACGGAATCTCAGCTGCTTTAATGCTGGCCCAATGTCTGGGAGTACTCAAAGAGCGCGGCACCACAATTATTGAATACCTAGACGAGATTTGGAATATCTTCGGCTATCACCGCACCGAACAAATCTCGGTTCGAGTTGAGAGCTTGGCTCAAGTTGATTCCATACTCTCCAGATTGCGCACCCAGCAACCAACTTCAATCGCGGGTCACGCAGTGACACTTTTTGAAGACCTCAACATCGCGACAAAGAAGTTGCCTGCGACAAATGGACTTAGACTCTGGTTAGACGAGGGTATTCGAATAATCATTCGACCAAGTGGAACTGAGCCAAAAATGAAGTGCTACATCGAAGTGGTCCGACCTGGTGGTAGCGATGCGGACAAGGCTGATGCCGATGGAATTGTGTCTTCACTCAAAGGTGAATTGCTGGCTCTACTTTCATGACAGTAAATAGTTCGAACTTACGAAATTTTCTCCAAGGCCTCTCCCCCGTGGATCAAGTTGGCGTGGATTCCCGAGCCGCGATGCTGGCAACGCGCAGTATTAAGACCACCAGCAAGAGGTGGGCGATTGACACTGCTATCTCCATGGTTGACCTAACTACATTGGAAGGCGCGGATACTCCCGGCAAAGTTCGGGCTCTATGTTCTAAAGCGGTACGACCAGATCCTTCCGATCCAACTGTTCCGCATGTGGGCGCGATATGCGTATACAACGACATGGTTGCCACTGCGCGCACTCATCTCGATTCCATCAGCGGAAAAGATATTCCTGTCGCCGCCGTCTCGACTGCATTTCCCTCTGGGCGGGCATCACGAGCCGTGAAAGTTCTTGATACCCAGGATGCACTCGATGCTGGTGCTGGTGAAATCGATATGGTCATCGACCGAGGAGCTTTCCTGAGTGGGAAATACGAGGATATTTTTGAAGAAATTCAAGTAATAAAGGAATTATGTGGTGATCGCGCCCACCTCAAGGTCATTTTTGAAACTGGCGAACTCGTGACCTATGACAATGTAAAAAAAGCTTCTTTTCTAGCCATGCATGCTGGGGCTGACTTTATTAAGACAAGCACCGGCAAGATTTCCCCTGCAGCCACTCCTTCCGTTGTTCTCGTCATGCTCGAAGCCGTACGAGATTTCTACGCTATGACTGGGCGACGAATCGGAGTAAAACCAGCCGGTGGAATTCGAAATACGAAAGATGCAATAAAACAACTAGTCCTGGTAAACGAGACGGCCGGACCAGAATGGCTCAATCCATCATTATTTCGAATTGGAGCCAGCGCGCTTCTTAATGATCTCTTGATGCAACGAATGAAGATGAATGACGGTTACTACCCAAGCCCAAATTACGTGACTCTAGATTAATGGACCCCTTGCGATGACATCCTTCGAATATGCCCCGGCTCCAGAATCAGCAGCAATAGCTAAAATTGCTCCTCATTATGATCTCTTCATCAATGGCAAGTTCGTTCCAGCCAAGAGTGAAACTACCTTTTCGACTATCAACCCCGCCAATGAGTCCGTGCTCTCGCAGATTAGTCTCGCAAATCAAGAGGATGTAGATCGCGCGGTTGCCAGTGCGCGCAGTGCCTATCAAAAAGTCTGGTCTAAAACTTCTCCTGCCGAACGGGGCAAGTACCTCTTTCGAATTGCACGCATCCTGCAGGAACGAGCTCGTGAATTCGCTGTTGTGGAAACTCTTGATAATGGAAAACCTATTCGAGAGTCGCGTGATGTCGATGTTCCTCTTGCGGCTGCTCACTTTTTCTACCACGCAGGTTGGGCGGACAAACTAGATTTCGCGGGTCTAGGCAATTCACCGCAACCGCATGGCGTGGTTGGGCAGATAATTCCGTGGAATTTTCCGCTCCTTATGTTGGCCTGGAAAATAGCACCAGCCTTGGCCACGGGAAATACTGTAGTTCTTAAACCTGCTGAGACCACCCCGCTTACCGCACTTCTTTTTGCCGAAGTCTGCCAACAAGCTGGATTACCTGATGGCGTCGTCAATATCGTCACGGGAGATGGCTCCACTGGTTCTTACCTTGTTAATCATCCTGACGTTAACAAAATTGCTTTTACTGGTTCAACTGAAGTTGGCAAAGCAATCGCACGTGCCGTTGCTGGCACCAAGAAGAGCGTGACTCTTGAACTCGGTGGCAAAGCCGCAAATATCGTATTTGATGATGCTCCGATCGATGAGACCGTGGAAGGAATCATCAATGGCATATTTTTCAATCAAGGACATGTCTGCTGTGCTGGATCTAGGTTATTACTCCAGGAAAGTATTCAGGATGAATTCCTGGAAAAATTAAAGCGCCGAATGTCTTTAATTCGCGTTGGTGATCCGATGGATAAGAACACCGACTTAGGAGCCATCAATAGTGCGGCTCAACTATCTCGAATTACCTCCCTTGCGCATACCGGAGATGAAGAGGGTGCCCAGCGCTGGAGCCCTGACTGCACACTTCCCGAGAATGGCTTCTGGTATCCCCCAACGATTTTCATGGGTGTCACCCAAGCCCACCGAATTGCGCGAGAAGAAATCTTCGGACCAGTCCTTTCGGTATTGAGTTTTAGAACTCCGCAAGAGGCGATAGAGAAAGCAAATAACACGCCTTACGGATTGTCGGCCGGAGTGTGGACCGATAAAGGCTCTCGCATTTTGTGGGCCAGCCAGAAGTTGCGGGCCGGTGTTATCTGGGCAAATACCTTCAACAAATTTGATCCAGCCAGTCCATTTGGTGGATATAAAGAATCAGGCTGGGGTCGCGAAGGCGGCCGCCATGGGTTATCTGCTTATGTTAAGGAAGGAAAATAAAGTGCGCCTAGATATTAAGAAGACCTATAAGTTGTATATCGGTGGCGCTTTTCCTCGAAGTGAATCTGGACGGGTCTATCCCATCAATGATGCTGAAGGTGAATTTCTTGCCAATCCTGCGCAAGCATCACGCAAAGATTTACGCGATGCTGTAGTAAGCGCTCGAGGAGCCTTATCCGGTTGGGCTGGTGCAACCGCCTACAACCGCGGACAAATTCTTTATCGCGTTGCCGAAGTAATGGAGGGGCGTAGTTCCCAGTTTGTTGACGAGATTATCGCTCTCGAAGGAGCTACTTCTAAGAGTGCGAAAGCTCAAGTCAACGCTGCTATCGATTGTTGGGTTTGGTATGCGGGATGGTGCGACAAAATCGCATCGGTGAGTGGATCCACAAACTCTGTCTCTGGCCCTTTTTATAACTTTACTGTTCCGGAATATTTGGGAGTAATTGGCGTCATTGCCGAACAAGATAACTCACTCATCGGAGCCATTGCTGGTCTTGCCAGTGTCTTAGCAGGCGGGAACACAGCCATCCTTGTTGCCAGTGAAACATATCCACTTCCCGCCATCTCTCTTGCCGAAGTTCTCGCCACCAGCGATGTTCCTGCGGGAGTCGTAAATATTCTGACCGGCGTTACCTCCGAACTCTTTCCGTGGATGGCATCACATATGGATATCGATGGATTAGATATTTCTGGTTTATCTTTCGAACAAGAAACTGCCGCTCGCACCGCGGGCGCAGAAAACCTAAAGCGAATTCATCGCTTTGAGGAATATCAATCACTCCGTAGAATCCAAACTTTTATGGAGAATAAAACCGTCTGGCACCCAATCGGAGTATGAACATATGAATCGCAAACTTTCTTCCCTATTTCTCTGCGCACTTTTATTGACTGCCGCGGGAGTCAGCCCATCTTTTGGAGCAACACCTAGCCCGGCGCCAACTGCCACGTGCTCGAAAGTGCAAACAGCCAAGGCAACGCAAGTAATCAATAACCAGATAAAGGCAATTGCCAAGTCAGATTTCAAGACGGCGGAGACATACTCCTCCACCCATTTCCGCAGCACAGTCTCATTGGCAAAATTTAAAAGCACAATTACTGCCAACTACGCCTATCTAGGAAATATTAAATCGTCTTATTCCGTGGCGTGCCTTCTCGTTTCCGGATTTGTAGTTATTGCGATGAATCTGACCGATATAACTGGTGTCCAACATCATCTTATTTATGGCTTAACTCCGGTTTTGCCAAAGAATCAAGTCCTCCCGAATGACACTGGTTGGGGAATCGACGGTTTACACGTCGCTTCTTAAGAGTTGTCGGCCGCAATACTTGCGTAGGCAGGCTTGACGATCTTTTCAATAATCTCAAGCCTTTCCTCAAAAGGAATGAAAGCACTTTTCAGCGCATTTATTGTGACGCGTTGGAGATCCAACATGGTCCAATCGAAGGCTTTCACGACTTCGGTCATCTCGTGAGTCATCGACGTAGCGCTCATCAAGCGATTATCGGTATTAATGGTGACCCTAAAACGAAGCTGTTCCAAGATTCCAATGGGATGGGATTCAATGCTTTTTGCCGCACCGGTTTGTAGATTGGAAGTCGGGCAGAGTTCAAGCGGAATTCGACGGTCGCGAACATATGAAGAGAGCCGACCTAATCGTGGTTTTTCTCCGCTGAGATCGATATCTTCAATAATTCGAACCCCATGACCTAAACGTTCGGCGCCACACCATTGAATTGCCTGCCATATGGAGGGCAGCCCAAATGCTTCACCAGCATGAATCGTGAAATGTGCATTTTGTTCCCGCAAATAATCGAAAGCATCTTGTTGTTTAGTCGGCGGGAAACCATCCTCAGGGCCAGCGATATCAAAGCCCACGACGCCACGATCGCGATATTTGACTACCTTCTCGGCAATTTCACTTGCATGTGGATTCTGACGTAAGGCGCACAGTAGCGATTCAACTCTGATCGAATATCCCTCAGCTGCGGCTGCCACAACGCCTTGCCGAAAACCTTCACTGGTGGCTTCGATGACCTGATCTAAAGAAAGTCCATTCCGGGTGAATAATTCGGGAGCCCCACGAACTTCGGCGTAGACCACATTGTCTCGAGCTAAATCAATTGCACACTCTTTAGCAACACGAATGATGTCTTCCTCGCGCTGCATCACCGCAATGGTGTGTTCGAAAGTCTCTAAATATCGAATCAGGGAACCAGAATCACAAGCCTCGCGGAACCAGGTGGCCAGTTTGCCCGGGTCATGAGAAGGCAAGCCTGTGTATCCAATATCTTCGGCAATCTCGATGATGGTTTCTGGTCGTAAGCCGCCATCGAGGTGATCATGGAGCAGAGCTTTGGGCGCTCGCTTTATTTGATCTGCACTCGGAATAAAATCTAGTGACATCTCATCCTTCAATTCGATCGAGGATCAAAGGAAGTCGCTCCGCCTTCTCACCAGTGTTACTAATTCGTATCGATCCTTCTAAAATTTGGGTTGCTCGAGCAAACCTATCCGACTCATCTGTATGCAAGGTTAAGAGAGGTTGACCTTTGCGAACTTGTTCACCTGGCTTCGCGTGAATTTCGATTCCAGCGCCTGCTTGAACTTTCTCGCCTTGACGAGATCTTCCGGCGCCCAATCGCCAAGCAGCTACGCCAACTTTCATCGCATCCATGGCAATCATCTCGCCATCTGAATCAGCAAAAATCTGCATCGACTCCTTTGCAACCGGGAGTTTGGCATCAGGATCGCCGCCCTGCGCCTTAATCATCCGGCGCCAGTGATCCATCGCCATTCCATTCTTTAAAGCGTCCGCTGGATCGATACCCGATTTCACACCTGCAGCATCGAGCATCTCTCGCGCCAAAATAAGGGTTAATTCGACGATATCGGCCGGACCTCCGCCAGCAAGCACCTCTACCGATTCCCGCACTTCCAAAGCATTTCCAGCGGTCAAGCCAAGTGGCACGTCCATAGCCGTCACCAAAGCGCGGGTTTTAACGCCGGCAGAGAGCCCAAGTTCGACCATGGTTCGTGCTAACTCTCTAGCTCGGGCCGGGTCGCTCATAAAGGCTCCAGAGCCGGTTTTCACATCGAGTATGAGGGCGCTGGTACCTTCAGCAATCTTCTTGCTCATGATGGATGAGGCAATTAACGGGATGGCTTCCACGGTGGCCGTGACATCGCGTAGGGCATATAACTTCTTATCTGCTGGAGCAAGGCCGGCACCGGCAGCGCAAATAACAGCGCCGCAACTTTGCAAGACCGAGAGCATCTCCTCGTTGGAAAGGCTGGCGCGCCATCCTGGGATTGACTCCAATTTGTCCAAAGTTCCGCCAGTATGACCGAGCCCACGACCAGATAATTGTGGAACGGCCGCGCCACACGCAGCAACTAACGGAGCTAGCGGCAATGTGATTTTGTCACCCACCCCACCAGTGGAGTGCTTATCAACTGTTGGCCTATCAAGGGCAGACCATTCCATTCGTTCGCCACTGGAAATCATGGCATTGGTCCAACGCGAAATTTCTCGCGAATTCATACCATTGAGCAAGATTGCCATCAAGAGCGCAGACATTTGCTCATCCGCGACGACCCCGCGGGTATAAGCATCAACGACCCAATCGATTTGATCATCGGTTAATTCATTTCGATCTCTTTTTGCTGCGATGATTTCAACTGCGGCAAAGTTTTCAGCCACGAGGGTGCACTCCTAAATCTTCTGGACCAAAGGCCCACGGTAATAATTGGCTCATTTTCTCAGGGCCATCTGGGGTCATAAAAAGTAATTCTGAACCGCCATGTTCGAAGAGAAGTTGGCGGCAACGACCACAAGGTGAAAGAAAGTTTCCTGCTCCATCAACACAGACTGCAGCAACTAACCGGCCACCACCCGTAGATATGAGCTCGGAGACGAGACCGCATTCGGCACAGAGTCCAAGACCATAGCTGGCATTTTCTACGTTACAGCCTCTAACAATTCGCCCATCGTCGACGAGTGCGGCAACACCTACTGGAAATTTGGAATAGGGCGCGTAAGCACTACCCATGATCTCCTTCGCCTGATCATGGAGAAGCTGCCAATCAATGCCCGTCATTTAGATTCGCCGCGATGGTAGGGAACACCATCAGCTGCTGGCGCTCTCACTCGACCCACAAATCCGGTGACCGCAATGATGGTGGCAACATAAGGAGCCATCAACATAAATTCGGATGGAATTGGCGTTCCAATGATGGAGAGAACTCCTTGAAGGTTGTCGGCAAAACCAAAGAGTAAGGCGGCAGCAACTGCGCCAAGTGGGCTCCATCGACCAAAAATGAGAGCGGCGAGCGCGATAAAGCCCTTACCCGCGGTCATTTCCTTTCCGAAAGATCCAACAGCACCTACGGTGAAATAGGCGCCGCCAAGTCCGGCAACTAATCCAGCAATCACAACATTTCTAAAGCGCAGGGCATTGACATTAATTCCGACGCTATCGGCGGCAGTTGGATGCTCACCGACAGATCGAGTGCGCAGCCCCCAACGAGTCTTAAAGAGTGAAAGGTGGATTACAGCAACCACGAGATACATCAAATAAACAATGATGGTTTGATTGAAGAAGATCGGTCCAAGAATGGGAATTTTCCATAGAACGGGAATTCGAATAGGTGAGAGCGTTGGACCAGAGTTCCACGTGTTTTGATAGGGAATGAGCAAGCGCTTATAAAGAAAATCAGTAATGCCAATGACCAGAACATTCAAAACGAATCCCAAGATGACTTGGTCGATGGAGAACTTAATCGCAAAGGTCGCAAGTAATAGCGAAATCATGGCACCAGCTAGTGGTGCTACGAGCAATCCCCAAGTAGTACTGTGAGTCAAACTTGCCACCACGCCAGAGGCAAATGCGCCGGCCAGAAGTTGTCCTTCAATCGCAATGTTGATGACGCCAGATCGCTCGCTGAGTACACCGGCCATTGATCCGAAAATCAACGGAACTGAGAGAAGTAGCGCTCCCTGCAAGAGTCCTGTGAGTGGAATGAATTTGCCACTTGCAGCCCAGCAGAGAAAAGACATAAGTAAGCCAATTCCGGCCAAGCCACTTGCCAGGCGAATAGTTTTGCGGCGACGAGAATTCCAATATGCCAAGGCAGAACCCAACAACGCAAGAGTCGAAAAGATAAGGGAACCAGTTTTGGCGTTAATTACCCACTGAGTCAGTGCCACCCACTCTTTATCTAGGACAAAGCCGTAGGTGACTGGCGCACTTGAAGCGGAAAAGACTCCGAAACCAAGAAAAGAGGCTACGGAAAGAACCGACATAACGATGACACCGCGACGGCGGCGGCGTTCGGCTACTGAGAGATTTTCCATTTAGCCATTCCATCCTTTGGAGACAATTCCGCCTGAAACTTTCAAACC
>CAIMZW010000004.1 GCA_903846075.1 uncultured Actinomycetes bacterium | reverse complement strand
TGGGCTTCTGGTTCAGCTTTCCAAAGTACTTGAGCCACTTCTCCTCCAATAGTGTGTAAATCTATACGGGCAAGGGTAGTAGGCGTAGAGTGGCGATTAAGGAAAAGGGTGCGGCAATGTGGGCTTTGTTTAAAGAATCGGCTGGACCTGGGCTTATTTTCACCCAACGACCAGAACCACAAGTTGCCGAAACTGATGTAAAGATCCGAGTTTTGCGTACTGGAATCTGCGGCACTGACCTTCACATAAATTCTTGGGACACCTGGGCAGCCTCGACTATTCAAGCCCCGATGATTCCCGGGCATGAGTTCTATGGCGAAGTAGTTGCTGTTGGATCCCGAGTGCATGAGGTGAAAATCGGTGCCAAAGTCTCAGGCGAAGGTCATGTGGTGTGTGGGATGTGTCGAAATTGTCGAGCCGGCAGGCGACATATGTGCATACGTACTTCGAGTGTCGGCGTTAATCGAGACGGGGCTTTCGCCGAGTATGTTGTCATTCCAGAATCGAATGTTTGGGTGCATAACGAAGAGATTGACCCAAATCTCGGAGCGATATTTGATCCATTTGGAAACGCGGTTCATACCGCGCTTACCTATTCTCTGGTCGGTGAAGATGTTCTGATTTCAGGTTCTGGGCCTATCGGATTAATGGCCATTGCCGTGGCTCGCCACGTCGGAGCTCGATTTATCGTCGCAACAGATGTCTCCGAGCCTCGATTAGCTCTCGCGCGAACAATGGGAGTCGATCTAGCAATAAACGTCCTGGAAACCAGAATTGTGCAGACCCAAAGAGAATTGGGAATGCGAGAAGGATTTGATGTCGGACTTGAAATCTCAGGTCACGCATCAGCACTTCCGGAAATGATCGCAAACCTCAACCATGGTGGCAGAGTCGCGATGCTTGGGTTGCCCACTGCACCCATTGATGTTGATTGGGCAAAAATCGTGACCCATATGATCACCATCAAAGGAATTTACGGTCGGGAAATGTTTGAAACCTGGTCCGCTATGAGCGCGATGCTGATGTCGAGTCCTTGGCTACGAGAAAAGATTACCTCGGTAATCACCACGAAGTTGCCGGCTCGAGAATGGCAATTAGGTTTTGAAGAGGCAAGTAAAGCGAGTGGCGGCAAAGTGGTTCTGGACTGGAGTTCGATCTAAGAAAGGTCTTGTTGAAAATGAAAAACGAACTTGATGTAGCGCTTGAAGATTCACTGCTTAAACTCAAGGAATCAGGTTTCTTCAAAATTGAGCGCGCCTTGACCACGTCGCAAAGTTCTCATATATCAACGGCCGGGCGAGAAGTCCTTAATTTTTGCGCAAATAACTATCTCGGCTTGGCCAATGATCCGAGAATTATTTCTGCCGCCAGCGCAGGAATGGCGCAATGGGGTTTTGGAATGGCAAGCGTGCGATTTATTTGTGGCACTCAAGACATTCACTTAGAACTTGAAACTGCGGTATCTGAATTTCTCAAGACCGAAGCCACCATTTTATTTTCGTCGTGCTTTGACGCGAATGGTGGAATTTTTGAAGCCCTCTTTACTGAAGAAGATGCAATTATCTCTGATGAGCTAAACCATGCATCACTGATAGATGGAATTCGCCTCTGTAAAGCGGCTCGTCATAGATTCCGAAATCGTGACATGGTAGATCTCGAAGAGAAATTACAATCGACTCAAACCGCCAGAGTTCGAATCATTGTGACAGATGGTGTTTTTTCGATGGACGGATACCTCGCACCACTTCGAGATATTTGTGATCTAGCCCAGAGATATAACGCATTGGTTATGGTGGATGATTCACATGCGGTGGGATTTATCGGTTCACATGGTCGAGGGACACCGGAATATTTCGAAGTGATGGATCGCGTCGATATTTTAACTGGCACTTTTGGTAAAGCACTCGGAGGCGCAGCAGGCGGTTACGTGAGTGGTAGAAAAGATATTGTTGAGATGTTGCGGCAAAAGGCGCGACCATATCTATTTTCCAATTCCTTGCCTCCCGCAATTGTCACTGGAACTTTGGCGGCGTTGCAATTAGCAGCCAAAGGTAGTGACCTTCGGGAGAAGCTTCACGAGAATGCAAGTTACTTTCGAAAGTTAATGACTGAGGCCGGTTTCGAACTTCGTCAGGGAGATCATCCCATTATTCCTGTCATGTTCGGGGATGCGCATGTAGCTACTTCAATTGCCCAGGAGATGCTGAATGAAGGAATATTCGTTACCGCGTTTAGTTATCCAGTGGTTCCGCAGAACTTAGCGAGAATCAGAGTTCAACTTTCTGCCGCCCACACCTTCCAAGATATAGAAAGGTGTGTTCAAGCCTTTATCAAAGCTCGTTCAATACAAGCCACCTCTACTATTACGGCATGAGTAAAGTCCAGGATTTCAACACCAAACTTGCGGCAAAGATAACTTCAGGTGTTGCGACAATGTGGTGCGCCTATGCATTCGCCATCATCGCGCTCATCTCCTTGCCTTCAGCTCTTAAATCAGGCAGCGCTATCACTATCGTTGGTTGGGTTGCCCAAACTTTCCTACAGTTAGTGCTCTTATCCATCATTATGGTCGGACAAAATGTGGCTTCTGCTTCTGTTGAACAGAAAATTACCGAGACACATACTGCCAGCCTTGGAGAATTCGAATTGGCGAAGGAAGCTCGCGAGATTGCTAAACAAGAACTGCTCGAATTAAAGGAAATCACCAGGGAGATTCAACAAGTGCTTCGCGATCTTGAAGGGAAACAGAAGTAGATGGATCGCTTTACGAGCGCCTTAGAAACAAGAGAGAGCATCACTTCACGCGAAATCTCATCCGTTGAACTAGTTGAATTTGCTTTGCAAAATATTGCCGACATCGATCAAAATGGGTACGAGTTAAATTCAGTTTTGGCTCTCTCGCCCTCGGCTCTTTCTGAGGCCAAGGAAGTTGATCGTCATCCAGGAGCACGACCGTTGGAAGGTCTTCCGATTCTGATTAAAGACAACATTGAAGCGATAGGGCTTCCCGCTACTGCCGGTTCATTGGCGCTTTCGAATACTCCCGTCACTCAAGATTCCGAATTGGTTTCCAGATTGAAGGCTGCGGGGGCAATCATTGTTGGTGCTACCAATCTTTCCGAGTGGGCCAATATTCGATCGTGGAAATCGACCAGCGGGTGGTCCGGAGTAGCCGGGCTAACTGCAAATCCCTGGATTCAGAAGCACAGCGCGGGAGGTTCTTCATCGGGCTCTGGTGCGGCAGTTGCTGCCGGTCTAGTGACCCTTACCGTGGGGAGTGAAACTGATGGGTCGATTGTTTGCCCGGCATCAGTGAATGGTTGCGTTGGAATCAAGCCAACCGTTGGATCCGTCCCGCGCACCGGAATGATTCCGATAAGTTCCAGTCAGGATTCACCGGGACCGATGGGCAGATCGGTTGCAGATGTGGCACTTCTGTTAGAAGTTATGACAGGAAATTCTGGATATTTGACCGAGGCAAAGAGTTCTGGCGACTTCAGAATTGGCGTGGTTCGGGAATGGCTGACGGCTAGCGATGCCACCAATCAACTCTTCGAGGAGTCAATTGTTCTGCTGGAAAGAGCAGGGGTAAGAGTCGTTGACGTTGAAGTCGCACCACCCGCCGAAAGTATTTCGGCTGATGAATTTGCAGTTTTAATGTATGAACTACATGACGATCTTGCGAATTACCTATCCCGCCGAACTGGGAGCAAAGTTAAGACTCTTGCAGATGTCGTGGCATTTAACCAAGAACATGCGGATGTTGAGATGCACTTCTTCCAACAAGAAATTTTCGAGAAAGCGCTTGAACTAGGTGGACGAGTCGGTCAGTACCAAGAAATTCGCGATCGTAATTTGGCCTGGGCCGAGCAAACATTAACGGGTGCGCTGGGTGGAGTAGATGTGTTGGTTGGTGCCGCCTATGGCCCGTCTTGGATTAGCGCACTGGGCTCCGGCGATGACTATGCCTCGGCGAGTTGGATTTCTATGGCTCCAGCGATAGCCGGAACACCAATTGGTGCGCTTCCTATGGGCTTAGTCTCAGGACTTCCAGTTGCAATGGGAGTTGTGGCAAGGCGAAACGGTGAAAAGGAATTGGTCGGCGCGATGGCCACGATTGAGCGCATACTTGGCCTTGGAGTTCTACGACCAACCTTTAGAAAGTAATTCAATCGTGAATGAGATTTTTCAATACAAGTATGTCAAACGCCATTATGCGGCTCGCACAATTTCGAACTTTGGCAACGGAATTTCTCCTATTGCATTGGCATTTGGAATTCTTCATCTTCCGAACGGAAGTGCTTCACTCCTGGGTTGGATTTTAGGATCGACAACAATCGCCATGATCATTGTCAGCCCATTTGGCGGAGTTCTGGCGGATAAATATGGGCGGGTTCGGATGGTTGCCCTCTGCGATATTTGGGGTGCAGTTGGTTTATTCGTACAAGTTGCATACTTTGCCACAGGTAATGTCCCGCTTTGGGTTCTCCTCTTCGCCAATATTAATTTCGGAATCATGTGGGGTATATGGTGGCCAGCCTTCACTGGTGTTTTGCCCGCTCTCATGCCTGAGGAAGCACTTCAAAAAGGAAACGCGATAAATGCTTTGGTGTCTAACGGTGCATCCATAGTTGGTGCGGCAGTTGCGGGTTTCTTGGTGAGCGCATTTGGAAGTACCGCTGCGCTCGCTATCGATGCCACAACTTTTTTGATTGCTGGGCTAATAGTCTTTAGTTTCAGACACGTGGTTCCAGCCAGAATGAAATCTGACAATACGGTGCTCGATGATCTCGTCCATGGATGGAAAGTATTTCTCTCCTTTCGCTGGATAGTTATTGTGGTCGGAGGATTTTCTTTTCTCTTTTTGTGTTGGGCTGGGGCAGAAAATGTTTTAGGTCCGTTAATCGCCCTCAAGCATTTTCACGGTCCCAAATCTTGGGCCTTCGTTTTGACTGCAGAATCCATTGGTTTTCTGGTTGGTTCCTTCATCGCAATGCGGATAACTTTTAAATATCCGATGCGAGCGACGATTCTGATGAATGCCGCGCTATCTCTCTACATTTGGTCGCTGGCCCGCCCCCAGTCCTTGATATTTATTGCCGGTTGCGCATTTATTTGGGGAGCAGCGGCCGATCTTTTAGGCACAATTTGGGGAACTGCGTTGCAACGACTCGTCCCGCGCGAATCCCTCTCTCGAGTATCGGCGTTTGATGCCATGGGAACATTGCTTTTTCGTCCAGTTGGGTTAGCAATTGCAGCCCCACTCGCCGGGCTTATCGGAATTGATCACACATTAGAGGCCGGAGCAGTTCTCACCTTGATCGCAATATTCGCGATGCTGGCAGTGCCAGAAGTAAGAAACGTGCAGTTCGCGATCAAGGATTCCGAACCTGGTTCCGCATTGAATTAACGAGTGGAATGAAGAGATACGTACTTGCAATGAAGATGGCTCCTAGGATTAACCAGCCCAGCTTTTGAAAATCGACGACCAGAGAAGTAATCAAAACCGGTCCGAGAATTCCGCCTAACCCCCAACTCAATTGCCAGACTCCTTGATACTGGGCTTCATACCCGGGACGTGCCAAGCCAAAACCGAATGCCCAGCCAGCGGCCGAACCAAGCAACTCTCCAGTGACGTGTAATCCCATTCCAAGAAGGAGAAGCAGGATGGCAATCCACGGTGCTTTCCCTTGCGCAAATGCATAGAGCCCACAACCAGCAGCGACGAAAACTCCAGCACGGAAAAATATCCTGGCGGCTTTTACATTTTCACCTGTTCCCTTGCTCGCCCGTACGGAAAAAATCACACAAGCGATGGTGTTCACTAAAAGAACTGCGGAAACACTCCACTTAGGGGCATTGGTGTAATTGATAATCCATAGTGGTAGCCCGACGCTTTGAATCACAAAGTGCGTTGAATAAATGGCATTAAGCAACACGGCACTTAAATATTTTCGATCCCTTAGAGCCACAAGTCTTGAAGCTCTCGTGGTTGCTGGATCGGATTCCACTTTGGAAATGATGACATCAGGAAGTTTTAGGTAGATCAGTCCGGCAATCACGAAAGTGGCACCGTTAATCACAACCAGGGTTGAGTAGGCGCTCTTGGAGTTGAGGATGAGAGCTATTCCTGCAAAGGCAGTTCCCAGTCCAATTCCTAAGTTAGTGACGGCGCGCTGATATGCCCGGAATCGCACCCGCGCTTCGCCTTCCCCGCCAATTTCGTTGATATAGATCATTCGCAGAGTTTGAGTCACGGTAACCATTACATCGACAAAAATCGTCAAAGTGAGAAAGATGGCAAAGCTATGAATAAAAATAAAGGATGCGGCAATCAGGCCTTGGATAATCGAAGAGATCGTTACCCAGTATCTGATATTTACTTTATGTGCAAAGTATCCAGCTGGAATACTCATCGGAAGACCGATGAGCGCACCAATCGTGAACCCGAGTCCTACTTGATGAGGTGATAATCCAACAGAACGCGTGAGAAAAATAATTTCAATCGTATAAAAAAGTCCGTTTCCAAAAGTATTTACCAAACTGCTGGCGGACATGATTCGAAGTTCACGTTGTTGTGGGAGCACTCGCTTTGCTCGCTCGCGTAACTTCATTGTCATTTCGAGAATTTTACTCGGTACTCCTCGGCGCTCATTTCGAATATATCTTCTGGACCATCTTCCTCGTCTATCTGTTGTCCGATATAGGTAAATCCAAATTTCTTAATGATGGCTTGAGATGGTTCATTACCGGGGCTCACGGTATAGCGAAGAATATTGACGAGTGGGTCGTGAACCACCCAACCCCACATGCCGTGGAGCAATTCTTGAGCAAGACCACGACCTCGATATTCGGGAACGAGTCCAAGCCCAATTTCAATCATGCCCGCTTCATCCGGTTCGGCGTGAAAACCAGAACTCCCGATTATTTCCTGCGTGGGTAGATAAACCGCCAGACGTAATAGATATTTGGCCAAGTTAGGGTTGGCACGAATTCGCGGGATCCGATAGGGCAGCGGCCCAGGATCATCAACTAGATGGCGAAATGGATTAGTGAAGCCTCGGCCCTGCCACAAATTAGGGTCACTTCGATCCACCGCCAAGAGTTCATAATCTGCCGGAGTTACGGTATGAAGGGCTAGATTCTGAGTAAAGATGACTAAATCTTCATTGGCAGAAGTGCTCATGGGATGAACTTACTAAATCGGAGACTTTGCTCGCATCGAGTTCTCAGGTAACTTTTAGCAAGCACTCTTATTATTTGAAGTTGAATACTCTTAAATTGGCAACAAATCGATGAGCGAAGAGAAAATCGTGAATGGAGAGCAGATGCGCACCACTATTTCGAAGGTAGCAATTGGATTCGTTTTGGGGGCCACAGCAGCAGGCGGTGTGGCAACGGCGGCCGGGACATTTTCTAGTCCTGTTGTTCATGCGTGCGTCGATAATCGGACTCAAGCGCTCTATGCCTCAGCAGATGGAACTTGCTCAAAGAGTCGAACGGCTGTCGACCTCGGTTCACCTTCTGGTAGTTCTACTTCTATCAAGTCCATTGTGCAAAAAGTTTCGCCATCAGTTGTTTCAGTAAATGTCACCACCCCATCAGGGGGCGATACTGGTTCAGGTTCCATCATCAAGAGCGACTCTTCAAGCAGTCTGGTATTGACGAATAATCACGTGATCGATGCTGCAACAAATGGTGGCGGCACAATCGCGGTTGAATTGGACAACGGGGATAGCGTTCCCGCAACGATTGTTGGACGCGATGCCATTTACGATCTTGCAGTTTTGAAAATCACTCGAGGCAATCAGCCCGTTATCGCCACGGGAGACTCCTCGGCAATCTCTATCGGTGACCCGGTTATTGCCTTCGGATCTCCATTGGGCTTAGCTCGTACGGTGACTTCTGGAATTGTCTCCTCACTTAATCGCCCGGTAATTACTGGTAACTCAGGTTCAGAATCTTTCATCGATGCGATCCAAACTGATGCAGCAATTAATCCAGGTAACTCTGGTGGTCCGCTTACCGATTCTTATGGCCGAATGGTGGGAATTAACTCTGCTATCGCCTCTCTAGGAAC
Source organism: uncultured Actinomycetes bacterium (assembly GCA_903846075.1). Classification (GTDB taxonomy): domain Bacteria; phylum Actinomycetota; class Actinomycetes; order Nanopelagicales; family Nanopelagicaceae; genus CAIMZW01. The sequence continues at coordinate 18,702 of CAIMZW010000004.1, read as the reverse complement.
CGGTTCCACTAGTGGAAGTATTGGCCTCGGCTTTGCTATTCCCTACAACGAAGCCCAGCGAATCATTAACGAAATCATCGCCACTGGTAGCTCCACTCGTCCAGTTCTCGGTGTTTCCTTTGACTCCACCTACACCGGCAAAGGTGCCCGGGTATCCACCATCACCGCTGGTTATGGTGCAGAGAAGGCAGGACTTCCAGCCGGTGCAATTATCACCCAAATTGATACCGGAAAGATTGCAGATTACGTAGAAGCGATTGTTCGAATCCGTGCCTACGCACCTGGATCCACAGTTTCGGTGACTGCAACCTTGCCTTCCGGCGGAAGCAAAGTCTTCTCCATCGTTCTTGGCTCAGCCCCAAGTAACGGATAACTACTCAATAGAAGCAGTGCTTTAGACTCGCCACCATGAACTCACTTTCATGGTGGCGAGATGCTGCGATCTATCAGATTTACCCACGATCTTTCCGTGATTCCAATGGGGATGGCGAAGGGGATATTGCAGGGGTAATTTCCGGATTAGATTATTTAGCATCCCTTGGCATCGATGCGATCTGGCTTAGCCCCTTCTATACCTCGCCTAATCGTGATGGTGGTTATGACGTGGCAAATCCACGAGATGTTGATCCTCGCTTCGGAACTCTGGAAGATGCAAAAGATCTCATTGCGCAAACTCACAAGCGCGGCTTAAAAATTATTTTTGACATCGTTCCCAATCATTTTTCCAGCGACCATCTCTGGTTTCAAGCAGCGCTTCGTTCGGCACCGGGCTCGGCAGAACGAGCACGATTTCATTTTTACGATGGCAAGGGTCCCGATGGGCAATTGCCTCCGAACAACTGGAATTCCGTCTTTGGCGGACCCGCATGGACGAGAGTCAAAGAGCAAGATGGCTCACTCGGCCAATGGTATTTACACCTCTTTGATACTTCGCAACCCGATCTCAATTGGGAGAACCCCGAGGTTGCCTCTGATTTTGAGGAAACTTTGCGATTTTGGTTTGACCTTGGTGTCGATGGCTTCCGCATTGACGTTGCGCACGGTCTGGCGAAAGATGAAATCAACGTTAACCATCGAGATCCAGAAGGGCTGACTCGGGCGCTTCGATTCGATGCCGCAGCCACCGATCAAGCGGAGCGCAAAGCGTTGCTACAAGATATTCCTTTCTTTGATAGAGAAGGGGTCCACCAGGTTTATCGGTCGTGGCGAAAGATTTTTGATTCTTACGATCCACCAAAAATGGGCGTTGCTGAGGCATTCATCAATCCAACTTCCCGAATCGCACGCTACGTTCGTCCCGATGAGCTTCATCAAGCTTTCAATTTCGACTTCATGATGTCGAACTGGAATAGCGATGAGATGAAAACCTCGATCACGCGCACTCTCGCCGAACTTGGCGAAGTTGGAGCGGCAGCGACCTGGGTTTTGAATAATCATGATTCTTCTCGAGTCCGAACTAAATTGGGCGATGAGACCCGAGCAAAGAGCGCCGCGTTATTAATTCATGCGCTACCAGGTGGAATTTATATCTACCAAGGCGAGGAGTTGGGTCTGCCGGATGGCGATTTGCCCGATGAAGCACGACAAGATCCGGTTTTCTTTCGAACCGCAGGAGCCGACAAAGGCCGAGATGGCTGCCGAATTCCACTTCCTTGGGAAGCAGAGAAAGACGCATATGGATTCAGTACGGGTAAGCCGTGGTTGCCGCAACCGAAGAACTGGCAGAAATTTTCGGTAGATCAAGAAGAAAATGATTCAGAAAGCTTTCTTAATTTCTATCGCAAGAGTCTGAATATTCGTAAGAGCAATCCAGCATTGGGTGGAGAAAGTCCAATCACGTGGGTTGCAACGTCACCAGGCATTCTCTATTTCACTCGACCATTCGGACTTCATGTGCTCATTAATGTTTCGGAGAATTCCCAAACTCTGGATATCTCAGAAGGCGGCAGCATTCTGCTTGCCTCTCATTCAAATGTTCAACTACATGCCGGAACCCTTGAACTACCGGCTAATAGTGGCGTCTGGTTGCAGTACTAGCGGGTTCGGGCTGCGAGTATTTCGCGAATAAAGTGCGCGCTCGCTTTCGGAGTTCGCACTTGAGTTGGAACATCGACGTGGAATATTCCAAATCGCTTGGTCCAACCTTCGGCCCATTCGATGTTATCCAACAATGACCAGGCAAAGTGGCCGCGCAGATCTACGCCTTGATCTTTCGCATCTAGTGCAGCATTAATGTGTTGATAAAAATAGTCGATGCGGTCGAGATCGTTGATTTTTCCTTCAACGATGTGGTCGGGAAAGGCACCGCCGTTTTCAGTGACGTAGATGGGTATATTTGGAAGGCGCTCGGCCGTGGTTAAAAGAGTTTGGGTGAAACTGGCTGCATCAACTTCCCAACCCATTTCGGTCAATTTCCCTCGCGGAGTGAATTCAATGGGAGGGCATCCAGGGTAGGCATCTGGTGACTGTCCGACAATATGACCGCCTTGAGTATTTCGAGGTTTCGCAACTCGCATCGGCGTGTAGTAATTGATGCCGAGCCAATCGATAGGAGTCGCAATTTCGCTGAGCTCAGACTCCTTAACAAATGACCAATCGGTGATCTGTGAAGTTCGAGCAACAATATCTTTGGGGATTCCCCGACCAGCAATGGGGTCCAGCCAAAGCCGATTCTGTATTCCATCGAGATGTTCAACCGCCTCCGCAACTTCACCGTCGCCATGAACTGTGGTCAGATTGAGAACAATTCCAGCGTTCTTTGCATTGTGGCTGCGCAGCACATCAATGCTTCTGCCGTGAGCCAGAAGCAATCTATAAGCCGCCTCTAAACCTTGAGCAGGATTGCCTGCACCTGGGGCATGAATTTTGGCGGCGTAACCAAGAAACGCTGAACACCATGGTTCGTTGAAAGTAGCCCAACGTTCCACGCGATCGGAGAACCTAGAAGCTAAAACCTCGGTGTAATTAGCAAAGGCATCTGAAATGCCTTCCCATGTCCAACCGCCTTTTGCTTGTAAGGTGGAAGGAAGATCCCAGTGATAGATTGTTAGTGCGGGTTTAATTTTCCGTGCCAGAAGTTCATCAATCAACTTGTCATAAAAATCGAGCCCAGATTGCGAAAGTTTGCCTTCACCGTCGGGTTGCACTCGAGGCCAGGAGACCGAGAAGCGATAGGAATCAACTCCTAGCCAAGACAGTAAATCGAGATCTCCTTGCCATTTATTGATGTGGTCGCAAGCTGGATCTGCAGTTGTGCCGTCGATAATATTTCCGGGGACGCTAGCAAAGTCATCCCAGATGGAAGAGCCTCGACCGGCGCTATCTCCTTCAATTTGCCAAGAAGCGGTTGCGGCGCCAAAGGTAAACTCTTTCGGCAAACGAGATGCGATATCTAGAGCAGAGCGCTCCATAGGAACTCCTTATATTTTCTTATTTAACAGAGCCAGCAAGAAGTCCACGAACGAAGTAGCGCTGCAAGGAGAAGAAGACCACCAAAGGCAGAGCAATAGTCACGAACGCGCCAGCACAGAGCACTTCCCAACTCGACCCCCATTGCCCCACGAGAGAGGCGAGTTTGACGTTGATAGGTGCGACTTCTTCGGTTCCTGATGCAAAGGTAAGAGCGACCAAGAGGTCATTCCATACCCAGAGGAATTGGAAGATGCTAAAAGCAGCGATAGCTGGCGTAGCCAATGGCAGAACGATGCGTCGAAAGACGACGAAGTGATTTGCCCCATCTACATAAGCGGCTTCCATTAAGTCTTTTGGAAGAGCCGAAATGAAGTTGTGAAGTAAGTAAATCGCTAGTGGAAGTGCGAACATGGTGTGAGGCAGCCAGATACCGGCGAACTTTCCAGCAATTCCGAGCTTTGGAATGATCGTCATCGATCCAATATGAGCGCCACCAGTAAAGAGTTGAAGCAATGGCACGAGTGACATTTGAATCGGAACAATTTGCAAGGCGAAAATTGCGTAAAAAAGAAAGTCGCTTCCTTTAAATCGAACCCAAGCCAGGGAATAGGCCGCCATAGTTGCGATAACTACTGGGAAGACCACGGCTGGAATTGTGATGACGATGGAGTTCATCAAGTACGGCAAAATTCCGCCCGAAAGTGACGAGCCACCAGTACCAAAAAGGACTGCGTGGTAATTGGAAAGCGTGAAATGTGGGTGGAGGAAGAAGTTCCACCATCCAGAACCGAAGATGTCTTGCTTCGGCCGAATCGAACTTACAAGCAATCCAAAAGTTGGAATGGTCCAAAGAACGGTAATCGTCCAAACCACAATTGTTGCGGTTCGGGAGGAGAATAACTTGCGACCCTCGTTATGGGTAGCAATCTTGGCAACTTTGGTGGCGCTCATGCGATGCTCCGCTCGCGTCGAATATTACGTATGTTGAAGACCAGAATTGGTGTGACGAAAATGAAGAGCACGACAGCAAGGGCAGAACCTCGACCCTGATCAAATCTCACAAAAACTTGGGAATACATTTCGTTTGCAATAACGCTGGTTCCGAAATTTCCGCCAGTCATAGTTCGAACGATGTCGAAGAGTTTGAGCGAGGTAACGACCATTGTCGCCAGAACCACGATAAAAGTACTGCGCACCATTGGGAAGGTAATGCTGCGGAATAATTTCCAACCAGCTGCACCATCAAGAGCCGAGGCTTCAACAATGTCGGCCGGAACTGCCTTGATCGCAGCGGACAAGATAACCATGGCAAATCCTGTTTCCACCCAGACGAAGATGATCATCAATAGAAAGTTATTGAGTGGGTGAGTCAAAATCCAGTTCGAAGGCGTAAATCCGAAGCGACGAACGATGGCACTAAGTAACCCTGTTTGTGGTTGCTTAGGAATTGCAAAGTTATAGACAAACTGCCAGATAACCGAGGCGCCGACGAAAGAAATTGCCATTGGCATGAAAAGCAATGATTTTGGAATTGATTCGCGCTTCATGCGATCTAAGAAAATGGCCAACAACAAGCCGAGTCCAGTTGTAGCGAATGGAGTGATGACAATCCAGAGCGCAGTATTAATCAAAACCTGATGAATATTTGGATCATGCAGGATCCAGGTGTAGTTCTCTAACCCAATGAATTTAACGGAGTTCGCATCTTTAAAACTAAAGAATATGGTTTGAAAAGCTGGAACAACCAATCCGGCGAATAGGAGTACCAGTGCAGGTCCAAGCAAGACAAGTGTTGCAATTGGCTTGGTCTTTCGCCCATTTGCTTTACCTGCGATGTAGAAGATGACCGCGAGAATGGCGAAGAAGATTGCAAGGGCACTGAGGATTTGGCCAAACTTAGGCAAATTCACGGATAAAAATGAGTTCATGTACGACCTCTCGCAATGTTTTGGTTAGCGTACCAAAAGGCGAAACTAGGTAACCTGGTGAAAAAAGTTAGTGGGAGCCCGTGAGCACGGACTCCCACTAACACTAGACGTTCTCTCTACTTATGATGCAGGCCAAGCTGAGTCAACAGCGGCGGCAACGTCAGCGATTGACTTGCCACTTGCGAACCAGTTGGTGAATTCAGTCCACATTGCACCGGCACCGACAGCAGCTGGCATAGCGTCAGATGCATCGAAGACGAAGGTACCTTGCTTATCAGAAAGGTACTTTGCGGATAGAGCATCAAGAGCGTTCTTGTATGCACTTAGTGGTACACCATTGTTTGCAGAGATCCATCCGCCTGAAGAACCAGCTTGAGCTAGACGGTTGGCTGCATATTGTGGAGATGAGAGGTAGTTCTGAGTTTCAGCAACTTCTGGCTTGCTTGAGAAAGCGAGCATGAATTCGCCGCCACCTTCAACAGGAGTCTTAACTGCTGGGTTGATGCCTGGGAGGTAGAAAGCGTAGACATCGCCATTTGCAGAAACATCAGTACCTGCTGGGTATTGAGCACCGTAGAAGGATGCTTGCTGCAACATCATGCAAGATCCGGTTGGGATACCCAAACCAGCTGATTGGAATGTGGTGGTTGCGATTGCAGAAACATTGCCAACATACTTTGGATTCAACATCCAATCAGCAACAGTCTTCATAGCAGCCATGATTTGTGGGCTGGAGAACTTGACCTTATGTGAAATCCAGTCAGCGTAAACCTTTGCACCGAATTGACGAACTACAACTTCTTCCAACCAGTCAGTTGCTGGCCAGCCAGTTGCGCCGCCGGAACCGATACCGCCACAGAATGCAGTTTGTCCAGCAGCAGCCATCTTGTCAGCCAGAGCCAACATTCCGGTCCATGTTGTTGGAACGGTGTAGCCATACTTTGCGAATTGCTTTGGTGAGTACCAAACAAGTGACTTCATGTTTGCAGAGTTAGGAGCTGCATAGAACTTACCGTTGACTGAGCCGTAGCCCTTCCAACCTGCAGACCAATACTTGTTGACGTTTGCAAGAGTTTGAGCTGGAGCTTTTACAGCCTTGCCAGTTGCAACCATTTGAGCAATAAGACCTGGTTGTGGAATTACGGCGATGCTTGGAGCATTTCCGCCCTTTACGCGAACAGGAAGAAGAGCTTCGAATTGGTTCGAGCCTTCCCACTTAACAGTGATACCTGTGCAAGCCTCGAAAGGCTTCATTGCGTTCTGGTACTTAGAAAGTTCTGGATCCAAGATTGAAGTAAAGACGGTAACAGTCTTTCCCTTTTGTGCAGCGTAATGAGTTGTACCGAGGCTAGCGCACTTGCCTGTTGCAGCATCAGCCGGCGTAACTGTTACTAGCGCTGTGGTAACAAGCGCTAGGACAGCAAAGCCAGTAGCGGCTAAGCGACCTTTTTTGCTAATTAACATAGTTTAAGTTCCTTCGGGGGGTAAAGGGTCCGAACTTCCGATGAAGTGCGATTCCCGTTGACACAAGTCTCTAGCCAATCGGTCCAATTCACAAGCGCAATGCGCACATATGACAAGCGAAGTTTGTAACAATTTCATAACAGGGGGCTAAATAAATCCCGAAAAGAAAACGCTTACATGAGCTTTTTGAAAGCGCGTTCAATTTGTGATGCATGATCAATTGGATGAGCGATGTAGGACTCAAACCAATTTTTCAGCGTATAAATACCGCTTTCGCTATGTGTTCCAGATCGCAACAAATCTGCTTCGGAGATTCGTTTCATAGTTTCTAACGAGGCTTGACGAACCGAAATGAAGAGAAGTAAGGAAGTATCAATGGGAAGTGATTCATATCCCAAAATTGGATTGCGCGCCCAAGCCGCTTCGTCATATCCGGCGAGGCTAGTCCCCGGTTGCTCCCCAATGAGCCTGTGTAATCGAATGAAGGAGTTGGTTTCGCTATCGGCGAGGTGGTGTACAACTTGCCGTGGACTCCAACCGTCTGGGTGCTTGGAATCGAGATCTACTTTTCGATAGTCCCCAAGGGCATCAAGGACGGCTTGAGTTCCAGCCGCATAATTTTCGATGAGAGTTTCAAGTTGCATGGCACCGTCCTTCTTAGAATCGATCCCGAATAGCCCAAAGATCGGGAAAAACTGGGTGGAAAAGAGTCGAACTCAAATATCCCACTCCTGATGAACCACCCGTGCCGGATTTATGGCCGATTGTTCGCTCCACCATTTTGACGTGTCGGTAGCGCCATTCCTGCAGTCCTTCATCAATGTCAACTAAGCGCTCGCAGAGCATGGCGCTCTCTGGATCTTCATGGTGAACCTTCAACAATATTTCTTGAATTTCTGGATTTGGTATATAACTTTGGGTGAAATCGCGTTGGAGAAATTGAGCAGGAATTTCATGTCCTCTGACATGTAAGTATCGAAGTGCGCTGTCCCATAACGATGGTCGCTCGACTATTTTTTGAATCTGTGCCTGGGCTTCGATTGAGAGATGACCTGCCATCTTTGAATCTCTGCGACCAAATAACGCCTCGACCTGGCGAAATTGTGCCGATTGAAATCCGCTCGATGAATCGAGTCGACCTCGAAACGAATTGAATTGAAGTGGAGTCATCGTCTCCAAAATATCGACCTGCGAGACACACACTTTGAGAATGGTTCGGATACGGCTCAGAAGCGCAATGGAGTAAAAGGAATCTCCTGCTTCGAAACTATTTTGCACGGCTTGGATTTCGTGAATTAATTGCTTGAACCAGAGTTCGTAAGTTTGATGAATGATGATGAATAACAGCTCATCATGCTCTGGTCCGTCAGAGAGTGGATTTTGAAGTTTAAGAAGTTCATCAACCGCTAAATAAGAGGTATAGGTCAGCGCCGAATCATTTTCGCTCATGTGACTCTCGATCCATCCAAAGCGACCTTTTCATATTGCCGAGTAGAGACGAGATCACGCAATCTCTGGAAGCCATCCCAGATCTCCACGTAACTATTTGTCAACGGTGAAATAGCAAGGCGAATCGAATTCGGTGCGCGGTAGTCTGGAATAACGTTAGCGAACTTTCGAAGCGCGACGGCGATGCGCTTGGCATCTGGGTGAATCAAGGAAATATGGCCACCGCGCTCTTGAGCATTGCGAGAAGTATTTAAAGTGAAACCCAAATCGGACAACCAAGCATCGAAAAGTCCGATCATCATCTCGGTGCCCTGAGCTGCTTTATGGGAGATCTGAGATATCCCGGCATCTTCAATCATGGAAAAGGCAGATTGAATACAACGCAGACCAACTATTGATGGGCTTGCGATTTGAAAGCCTCGGATACTTTGCGATTTTTCAAAGACCGGCCCCATTTCAAATTGATCTTCTTGGGCGAACCATCCTTGAATGGGAACTTGAAGTTCAGCTTGGATTTTTTTGCTGACATAGAGCCATGCTGGTGCACCGGGCCCAGAGTTGCCATATTTATAGGTGCAGCCAACGGCAAGATCGACGCCATTTTCGTCAAAGTTCATCTCAATCGCACCGGTTGCATGGCTGGCATCCCAGATGGTGAGGGCGCCAAAAGAGCGGACGAGTTCGGTGATTGCTTTAATATCGGTTCTCGCTCCGGATCGATATTGAATAACTTCAAAAGTTACGAAGGCAACGTCGTCCGAGAGATATGGTCGAAGCAACTCTGGTGTAATTCTTTCAAATTCCGCGTCCCCGGTTGCTTCGTTATCAATGGTAATGAGGTTTAATCCAAAGCGATTAGCTAAACCTTGAAGTATGTATCGATCCGTCGGAAAGTTAGCTGCATCCGTGATGATGGTCTTGCGACCTGGTCGTGCCGCTAGCGCGGCGCCAACTAATTGGAAGAAATTTACCGAGGTGGTATCGCAGGCAAGTACCTGACCTTCACCAGCACCAAGAGTCGACCGTCCAATCAGATTACCTACCGATTGAGCTTCATCTATCCAATGGCCCCACCCTTCGACGACCTGAGCACCCCATTCATTAATGAGGTAATCGTTCACCATCTCGATCGTTCGCTTGGGTAATCGACCCAAAGAATTACCATCGAGGTAGCACATTTGCGGATCCGTGTTTACAAAGAGCTCTCGATACTTTGCTAAGGGGTCTACTGAGTCAAGTTCAAGAGCATATGAACGGTCTGTTATCGCCATTTACCCACTCTACCAATAGTGAATTACGCTAGACCTATGGCCATTCGCAATCTTCTTAACGTAGAAATGGTCTCAAAATCCTTTGACATCAAACCCCTTCTTCTTTCGGTATCTCTTGGAGTAAATGAAGGTGAACGAATTGGCGTTGTCGGACGTAATGGCGGCGGTAAGAGCACATTGCTAAAGATCATGGCAGGTATCGAAATTCCAGATTCGGGTCGGGTCGCTAAGGCTGGGGCAGTTCGGGTTGGAATTTTGAATCAATCCGATTTTGCAAAGCCCGGCGAGAAAATTCGAGATGTGGTTCTTGGCGCTACCGAGAAACATACTTGGGCGAGTGATTCCTCTATCCGCGAGATATTTACTGGGCTCTTTGGCGGATTCACCGATGAACTTCTCGACCGCCCTTTTGCCTCCCTTTCTGGCGGTGAGCGGCGACGAGTCAATTTGGCAAAACTACTTATAGATGATCTTGAATTATTGCTCCTCGATGAGCCAACCAACCACCTCGATGTTGAAGCAGTTACTTGGCTGGCCAATCACTTAAAGTCCAGACCAAAATTAGCTTTCATTGTCATTACACACGACCGCTGGTTCTTGGATGAGGTCTCGGAACAAATTTGGGAAGTGGTTGACGGAGAGGTCTTGGCCTACGAAGGTGGTTATTCCGCGTACGTACTTTCCAAGGCAGAACGGAGCCGGCAACTAAGTGTTGAAGATTCAAAGCGAAATATGTTGATCAAGAAAGAGCTTGCTTGGTTGCGACGGGGCGCACCTGCACGAACCGCAAAACCGAAATTTCGGATCGAAGCTGCAAACCAATTAATCGCAAATGAGCCCCCGCCTCGAAATGAGACTGAACTTCTCAATTTTGCCGCCAATCGTTTGGGCAAGACAGTCTTCGAACTCCACCATGCAGCAATCCGAGCCGGAGAGAAGGAAATTCTCCAAGACGTTTATTACAACTTTGGACCAGGTGATCGAATTGGAATTGTAGGTATCAACGGATCTGGGAAAACCACTTTGATGCGCGCACTTCTAGGTCACATCAAGCCTTATGAAGGAAAGATCGTCACTGGCGTAACCGTCAAGGCGGCATTTCTTTCCCAGCATCTTGAGGAGTTGGATCCAGAATGGCGAGTGCTCGAGGCGGTAGAGCGAGTGGCTCATCACGTTCAATTGGGTAACGGTAAAGATTTATCGGCTAGCCAGCTCTGCGAAAAGTTGGGTTTCTCTACTGAATCACAATGGACCCCAGTCGGCGATCTTTCAGGAGGCGAGCGACGACGTCTGCAACTCACTCGTCTTCTTATGGACAGTCCAAATGTGTTGCTGTTGGATGAACCGACAAATGACTTTGATGTAGAAACTTTGACCGCGTTAGAGGATCTTCTTGATTCTTTCGGCGGAACTCTCATTGTCATTTCGCACGATAGGTACTTTCTCGAGCGAGTCTGCGACAAATTCATAGGACTTCTCGGTGATGGCAACCTCTTGGATTTACCTGGTGGCATAGATCAGTACCTGAAGTTGCGCAAAGAAAGCATCGGATCAAAGAAGTCTGAAGTTGCTGCTTCAGGTCTTTCCAAATCTGCGCAGACACGATTGCTCAAAAAAGAATTGGCAAAGATTGAAAAGCAAATGGCAAAAATGTCTGAGGAAGAGGGCGCGCTACGAGTTGCGCAACAAGAGTCCGGAACTGATCATTGGAAATTGACTGAAGTCATTCATGAGTTATCTGAGATTCACGCCAAAATTGCGATGGTTGAAGAAGAATGGCTTCGGGTAACTTCCGAAATCGAGGAGTTGGAAGGTTCCCAAGATTAGTTCAAAAATTTCTCATGGAAGATTGGAATTCCTAGCAGCAGCTACAGGAGTTCTCATCGCTATTCAAGCTCGATCAAATGGTGAGTTAGCCAAAAGAATTCACAACCCTATCGAGGCGGCTCTGGTCTCTTTCAGCTCTGGCTTAGTTGCGATAATTATTATCGCGCTATTCAATTCGAATATTAGACGGGGCGTTGCTACTTTACGTCGAGCGGTTAAATTACACGAAATCCCAATTTGGCCACTTTTTGCAGGCGCAATAGGCGGATGCGTAATTGCTATTCAAACCAGTGTCGTTTCACAAATTGGGGTCGCCATTTACTCTGTTGCATCCATCTGTGGGCAAACAGCAATTTCGCTTTTTATTGATCGAGTTGGTCTTATTAATGGCGTGAAGCAACACATCTCTTTGAGGCGGGTTCTGGCTGCTGTGACAACGATTCTCGCGGTCTTTCTTTCCGTAGGCGATAAAGTTTCGGTGAAAAATTTTGCACTATTCGCAATCGTGATGACTGTCATTGCTGGCTCGATGATTGGGATCCAACGAGCACTTAATGGCCGGATAAACCATCATTCAAAACAGAGTTTTGCTACTTCGCTGCTCAATTTCATTACAGGAACCAGTGCTTTGGGTCTCACTTTAATTCTCATGATGGTCCTACGCGGTGATCATCTCTACGCCCTACCGAAGGGACCTTGGTGGCTCTACTTAGGCGGCATAACTGGCGTCATTTATATTGCCTTCGCCTCAACGGTGGTTCAGCATCTTGGAGTACTTACCTTCACGCTTTTTAGTGTTGGTGGACAACTCCTTGGATCTTTATTGATCGATATTTTCTCACCGTCTGCGGGTTCACATGTAACTTGGTTCTTAGTTTCAGGAATAGTTCTTACCTATGTTGGAGTGGTAATCGGTGGTCAGTCTCGATTATTTCGGCGGTAGTTGAAGAAGGCCGAAATCAAAGATCCGCAGATAAAGAATGTTGCCAAGCCATAGGAAATATTTTTCACCCATGGGATCGACCCAGAGTAAAAACCTGCCAAGGTAATTCCCGTACCCCAAAGCAGTGCGCCAAGGGAATTCGCTGAGAGAAATTTGTAGTAGTTCATTTGAGATGCACCGGCTATTGGTGGCACAAAAGTTCTGATCCAAGGAAAAAATCTGGCGATCACGACTGACCACCAGCCATATCTTGAGTAAAAATTCTCTGATCTCGCTACGAACTTTGATAAGGATTCTCGACGTTCAAGGTATGGACGACCAATATGCCTACCGATGATGTAGCCCACTTGATCGCCAAGAAATGACCCGAAAAGGACTGCGACTAGCAAGATCGCAATATTGGTGTCGTGACGAGCTGCAGCCACAAGTCCTGCGCTAAATAGGAGAGAGTCGCCAGGGAGAAAAAATCCCACGAGTAAGCCGGTTTCAATAAAGACCAAACCAGAAACGATCAGATAAAAAAGGAAAGGTGTTAACGGTGAAAGTTGGTGGCTAAATGATGCAGCGAGAACTGTATAAGCCCCCACCAATATTCAGCCCGATCTCTTTACCGCGGCAGCAACATTAGTGACAACTCGCTGGTCAAAAACGCTGGGGACTATAAAGTTTGAATTTAATTGTTCGTCTGAAACGCAATCGGCAATCGCGTCAGCGGCTGCAACCAGCATTTCCGTTGTTATTTTGGTAATTCGGCCATCGAGAAGACCCCGAAATATTCCTGGGAAAGCCAGGACGTTATTGATTTGATTTGGATGGTCGCTGCGACCGGTTGCAACCACAGTGGCGTACTTTCTGGCGATTGCAGGATCTATCTCTGGGTCTGGGTTTGCCAACGCAAAGACAATCGATCCAGCAGCCATGTTTGCAACATCAGATTCTTTGAGAACATTAGGTGCGCTGACGCCGATGAAGACATCTGCACCGACCATGGCCTCTCCGATAGTTCCGCGGAAATCTCCTGGTGAGCAATTATCTACGAACCAGGTTCGCATTCGGTCATCGCCCTCTTTATGTTCGGAGACCAGACCATCTTTATCAAAACCGATGATATTTTCCGCACCACTTGCGACAAGCAATCTGGCGATAGCAGTTCCGGCCGCACCGGCTCCGCTCATTACAATCTTGGCATCTCGAAGGCTTTTTTTGACTAACTTCAGGGCATTTTTTAGAGCGGCCAACACGACTATGGCAGTTCCATGCTGGTCGTCATGAAATACCGGAATGTCGAGCAAGTCTCGAAGACGACGTTCAACTTCAAAGCACCTTGGTGCAGAAATATCTTCCAAATTTATTCCGCCATAAACCGGGGCGATAATTTGAACGGTTCGAACGATCTCATCTACATCTTGAGTGTCCAGACAAACTGGCCAGGCATCAACATCTGCAAAACGCTTGAATAGCGCTGCTTTTCCTTCCATAACTGGCAAAGCGGCTTCTGGTCCGATATTTCCTAAACCCAAGACAGCCGAACCATCAGTCACTACCGCAACGGTATTTCGTTTAATTGTTAATCGACGAGCATCGCTGGGATCTTTGGCAATTGCTTGGCTGATTCGAGCGACACCAGGGGTGTAGGCACGCGATAAATCGTCACGAGTCTTTAACGGCACCTTGGACTGAACTTCGATTTTTCCACCTAAGTGGAGTAAAAAAGTTCGATCGCTAACTTTTCGCACATTAAGAAACGGATGCTCGGCGATAGATGCGGTTATTCGATCTGCATGATCTGCATCAATTGCGTCGCAGGTGACGTCGATAACCACATGATCAATAAAAGACTCGACCACATCGAGAGCCGTGATGCTGGCACCTGCTGCGGTAATTGCATTTGTTACTTCGGCGACTGGTTGAGCAGATGGCGGGCCATCGACTCGAATTGTTATTGCATAGCCGGGACTAGTTGATGCCATTTAAACAACTCCGTATAAACGATCTCCTGCGTCACCCAAACCGGGGACGATATATCCATGCTCGTTGAGTTTCTCGTCGAGCGCTCCAGTCACGATGGTGATTGGTGCTCCGGTATTTTCGAAGGCGGCCTTGACGTTGGCAATTCCCTCTGGGGCTGCCAAAATCGTGATCGCCGTGATGTCACGGGCGCCACGTTCGAAGAGATAGTTGATGGCGGCAATCAGCGTTCCACCAGTCGCCAGCATGGGATCCAAGATGTAGCACTGGCGTCCCGTAAGGTCCTCTGGAAGACGATTGGCGTAAGTAGAAGCTTGAAGAGTGACTTCATCACGAACCATTCCAAGAAATCCAACCTCGGCGGTGGGAATTAGGCGAGTCATACCTTCTAACATTCCCAGACCAGCACGAAGGATCGGCACGACCACTGGACGAGGCTTTGCCAAAACCATTCCTTTGGTTGTTGCAACTGGAGTGTTAATCGTCACCGGGACGACGTGAACATCGCGAGTGGCTTCGTATGCAAGCAAAGTCACAATCTCTTCCGTCAATCTTCGGAAGGTGGGTGAATCAGTTCGTTCATCGCGCAAAACCGTTAATTTATGGCTGATGAGCGGGTGGTCAGCTACGTGGATTTTCACTTTCCCACCCTACCTCCACCTCACCTCGAACGCGCAAAGGCTTGTCGCAGATGACCTTTTGATGTCAGTATGAATCCCTCAGATTTGGACAGTTCGCTGACTAAATCTGCGACGCCAACCGATCGATGAGAGAGGTGTGCCATGAATGATGATTTTGGGGTAATTGCTTGGCATGAAGATGGCCGTTGGACCCTGGCTCGAATGGAACAGACTCGCGACGTCGGACACATTAATGATCGATTAAAGGCGCAACAAGGAAATGGTGGCGCGGTTGCTCTGATTGCCATCGATGAGAGTTTCTTTATTGTCGCTAGAACTCTCGGGGCTTCAATGCAAATGATGATCAGCGACGTTACCTATGCGACTGATTATGAAGTCGCAGCAGAGATCGTCGAAATACTTGATTTACCATTTCCAGAAGATGAAGATGAATCCCAACCTGGTGGAGATATAGATTTATTAGCAGATCTAGGAATGAACGCGATGGAGCTTGAAGCGCTCTCTGATGATCCAGACCTCTATCCAGATGAGCAGATAGATGCGATAGCTGCGCGCCTAGGATTCGGTGATGAATTCGTCGAGCTCTATGACCTCTCCTGAAGAGGGAATGCGAGCGGCTTTAGAGATTGCCAGAACAGCGCTTGCGACAGGAGATGTTCCAGTTGGCGCCTTGGTTCTTAATCCTGCCGGGGAAATTATTGGTCGCGGCAGTAATCGACGAGAGGTCGATTCCGATTCGACAGCCCATGCCGAAGTTGTGGCGATTCGAGAGGCAAGTAAATCTTTAAAGAATTGGCGTCTTGACGGCTGCACCTTGATAGTTACCTTGGAACCGTGTGCCATGTGCGCCGGTGCCATTGCCCAGTCACGAATTAGCCGATTGGTCTTCGGGGCATGGGATGAAAAAGCGGGTGCAGTCGGTTCGGTCTGGGATGTACTGAGAGATCCAAGGTCGCCACATCGAGTTGAAGTTTTGGCAGGAGTTTTGCAGGACGAATGTGCTGAGCTTTTAGGCACCTTTTTTCAACAGTTTCGCAACTGATTTAAGCCTGAGGTAATGTCGCCCATGGTGGCGTGTCCGAGCGGCCTAAGGAGCACGCCTCGAAAGCGTGTGTGGAAGAAATTCCACCGTGGGTTCAAATCCCACCGCCACCGCCAGTACTAGATGACGATTTCGTAGGATGGATTGAGGATGGTCAAGGCGCCATTGTTTTCGCCCACCATACCTTCGGCACAGATTGTTGAGCCGACATCAAGACCTGCGATTTCGCGACGGCCGATGAACTGCAACGTTATCCCGCCTGTTTGATCCCATATTTCAACCTCAACTTTGGGATTGCCTGCGGTAGCTGCGGTTCTGATTGAGGTGACTCGACCTCGCACGTGCGCTCGCTTTCGCCATACCGCCTGTCCGATTGGGAAAATGTTTTCGGCGTAATGGCTAACGGGAGTGGAGTCGGAGAGAACCACTGGTTCATCACTGACATGACGAACACGAGGGCTGGCTGTTGCTTCAGCATGCTCCTCGTGAATGAGAACCGAATCCCCGCTAATGATTTTTTCAACATCAAATGGAACGATGGTTGCGACTACTCGCGGAAGTTGTGAAATCGGACGTGCAATATCTTCAGCAGTTTGATCATGAAGTAGTCGCCCGAGGAAAGCAGAGTAAGAACGACGAGGTAACAACAGAGTTAACTCAACATCCTTTGCAACCGTAGACCTAATCGCATAATCGACTGCAGCATTAGGAAGCCTACGATCTGGGCAATCGATAAATTCAATGGGAACATCAGATAGAGCTTTATTGGCAGCCCATTCCTCTTTGATATTTTCGGCACGCAGATCATCAATCACGAAGTGAACCGCGGCGAGATTTCGTGGATTAAGACTTCGTGCGTAGCGAACCGCTCCTACCGTGGCGATATCGACGCTATCGACCAGGACTGTCACATCATGGCGACTGATGGTTGTAGCGCGTGATTGCTCTTGATTGACGCGAAGTGCAGTTTGTTCTTGTCGATACTGGCGATTAAGCCGGAGCAAAGCCAGAACAAGGATTGGCGTGATGACGATGATGACCCAAGCACCTTCAGTGAACTTAACAACTGCGAAAATAATGATGATGGCAAAGGAAACGACACCTGAGAGCATGTTTACTCCATAGCGCCAGCGCCATCCAGAATCCTTATTTGTTTTGGCTCTACGAGCCATTCCAAAGCCGACCAAGGTGAAGCCGGTGAAAACACCAAGGGCATAGAAAGCCACGAGATGATCTACCGAAGCTTTTGTTGTAATGACCAGGACGGTGGCGCAACTCGCCAACAAAATGATTCCGTTAGAGAAAGCCAAACGGTGCCCGCGCTTGGTTAATTGACGTGGAAGAAATCCATCATTGGCAACAAAGTTTACCAAGTATGGAAATCCGCTGTAGGCGGTATTTGCTCCGGTAATAAGGATCAACATAGTTGCGCCTTGAACTACATAAAAGAAGAAGGAGCCAAATCCACCAGAACCCAAAGCAGCTCGGGCAACTTGTGAAATAACGGTCGGAGATCCTTTGAGATACGGAGTAGCCCAAGTTGAATGAGCGAACCAAGAGACACCAAAAACTAGTGTTCCCAGAATTCCACTCATGATCATTAAAGTTTTGCGAGCATTTACACCTTCAGGAACTTTGAAGAGCGAGACGCCATCTGAAATTGCTTCAAGTCCGGTGAGCGAAGAACCTCCATTTGCAAAAGCTCGAAGCAAAATGAAGATTGAGGCGAAAGTAAGCAGTCCTTGGGAGGTACCAATGTGAACCGCGCCGGCTACATGAGGGTCGAACTTGTGGAGAGTGCCATTGAATGATCGATAGATTCCCATCGCAAAGACGACACTGAGGGCACCAACGAAGAAGTAGGTCGGCAATGCAAATGCTGCACCAGCTTCTTTAACGCCACGAAGATTTCCGTAAGTCAAAATAAGAATGACTGCCACAGTCATTTGCAATTTATATGGATGCAGGCTGGCAAAAGTAGAAAGAATTGCATCGATACCAGCCGAAGATTGAATTGCTACCGTAACGATGTAATCGAGCATTAAGGCGACGGCAGCTATCTGAGCAATCACAGGTCCGAGGTTGTCTCGCGAAACCACATAAGCGCCGCCGGACTTGGTATAGATCTGAACGACTTCTCGATAGGAGAAGGTAATGATGATCAAGACCGCCAAAACAACCAAGGTCATTGGCATCAAAATATGGAAGGCCGAGAGTCCAAAGGCAGGGAGCAACGCGAGAAGAATCTGTTCGCTGCCGTATGCCGAAGAGGAGATGCAATCCGAGGAGAGAATTCCCAAGGCAAATCTCTTGCTCAGGCGTTGGTGGGAGAGGGAGTGGCGGTTGAGCGGATTGCCAAGGAGCGCCTTCTTTAATTTGTAAGAAGCTGGGTCCTTGAGGTGGGCGTGCTCTTGAAGTGCCATAGGTTCTGGCGCATCGTCAGTCCATGCTTTTGGCACGCTGGCTTGCCTCTTCTCTCATGTCTTTCGCGTCGCGTTTAGACCCTTAGTTTTTCACGGTTTCGTGACTTTAGTTACTACGGTCTCAGAACGTTTCCTGAGGGGATTTTACTCGTGTCGCCAAGCGTATGCTTCCCACATGCAACTTAAAACTGACCTATATATTGATGGCGCCTGGGTAAAAGGCGACGGATCTGTTCCAGTTATCGACCCCAGCACCGGTGAAGTCATTGCAGAGGTTGGAACCGCCAGTGAAGCTCAGTGTGATGCCGCAGTAGATGCCGCCCACCGAGCCTTCC
>CAIMZW010000003.1 GCA_903846075.1 uncultured Actinomycetes bacterium | reverse complement strand
GGATCGTTGAGTAGATCTGAAGCCTTAGCTTCTTTTACAACTTTTCCGGTCTCCAGAACATAGGCTCGATGTGCGCGTTGTAGCGCTTGCTGAGCATTTTGTTCGACGAGCAGGATTGTGGTTCCGCTCTGATTGATCTCGGTGATGATCCGGAAAATGTTTGCGATCATCAATGGTGCAAGTCCCATGGAAGGCTCATCAAGAAGAAGAACTTTTGGCCGGGCCATAAGAGCTCGACCGATGGCCAGCATTTGCTGCTCGCCACCGGAGAGAGTTCCACCTGCTTGCGTTGCGCGCTCTTTCAGACGAGGGAAAAGGTGATAGACCTTCTCGAGATCCTCGCTCATTTCGCTCTTGCGTT
Source organism: uncultured Actinomycetes bacterium (assembly GCA_903846075.1). GTDB lineage: Bacteria > Actinomycetota > Actinomycetes > Nanopelagicales > Nanopelagicaceae > CAIMZW01. Next base: position 6,122 of record CAIMZW010000003.1, on the reverse strand, counting down.
CCTTGCGGAAATACTTGCCAATTTCAAGATTCTCAAGAACGGTCATACCAGGGAAAATTCCACGACCTTCAGGGGCTTGTGAAATACCCATGGCAACTCGCTCGTGTGGCGGCACTTTAGAAATATCTTGACCATCAAAGAGAATTTGTCCGCTGGTGACCGGGCGCAATCCAGAGATTGTCTTGAGCATCGTGGTCTTACCGGCACCATTGGCACCAATTAAGGTAACAATCTCACCCTGATTAACGGTGACACTGATGCCTTTAATCGCTTCAATTTTCCCGTAGAAAACTCGGAGATCTTTAATTTCAAGACGCATCAGCAGGTGCTCCTAAATAGGCTTCAATAACCTTTGGATCATTTTGAACAACAGAAGGAATGTCATCGGCGATTTTGACACCGAAGTCGAGGACCGAGACTCGATCAGAGATTCCCATAATCAAGGACATGTCGTGCTCAATTAACAGGACGGTATAGCCAGTGTCCCGAATCTTTCGAATAGTCGCAGCAAGCGCTTCTTTTTCCGCTGGGTTGAATCCAGCAGCGGGTTCATCCAGTAGAAGTAATTGCGGCTCGGTTCCCAAGGCTCGGGCAATTTCTAGACGGCGTTGATCACCGTAAGGAAGGTTCTTTCCGAGTTGATCAGAACGGTGATCGATTCCCATGAACTTGAGAAGTTCGTGGGCACGTTCTTTTCCTTCACGTTCTTCACGACGGGCGCTAGGGGTACCAAACAAAGCACCAACCAAACCAGTCTTCTTATGAACATCTGAGGCAGTCATAACATTTTCCAAAGCAGTCATCTCACCAAAGAGGCGAACATTCTGGAAGGTGCGAGCAATACCTGATTTCGTAATTTGGTTTCGCTTTTTGCCGATAAGAGATTCGCCATTGAACAAAATGTCTCCGGAAGTTGGTGTGTAGACACCTGTAACCACGTTGAAGACCGTGGTCTTTCCTGCGCCGTTTGGACCAATCAGGGCGCAAATCTCGCCCTTGTTCACATGGAAATTCACGCCATCCAGTGCTGAGACGCCTCCAAAGCGCATAGTTACTTTCTGAAGATCGAGAATTCGCTCAGACATTGGTCGTCGCCTCCCCTGCTTTATGAATTTTCTCCCGCTTTTTGCGAGGCAACAATCCATCCGGACGCACGTTCATGATGATGACCAGCGCTAAACCAAAGACCAATTGCCGAGCATTGGAAATGAAGCGAATACGTTCTGGCAAATAAGCCAGAATCGTTCCGCCCAGTATGACGCCCCAAATATTTCCCATTCCGCCGAAGACCACGCAAGAGAGAATGAGGACCGAGACGTTAAAGCTGAACATATCTGGTGCCACATACATCGATTTAGAAGCGAAGATAACTCCGGCTGCGCCACCAATAGCCGCACCAATACTGAATGCCCAAATCTTGTAGCGAAGAGTGGGAACACCCATCAGCATCGCCACATCTTCGTCCTGGCGAATTGCCTCCCAAGCTCGTCCTGGACGACGAACCGAAAGCCTGCGGACCATCCAGATGACGAGAAGAATCATCACCAAGATGATCCAGAAGAAACCTTGCATATTGTCGAGTGCAAAACGAACACCGAGAATTGACGGTGGGTTTGGCACGTTGGCAATTCCGTTTGGTCCGCCAGTGGAGCGGTTATTCACCGCAACGATTCGAACAATTTCACCAAAACCCAAAGTCACAATGGCTAGGTAATCACCACGAAGTCGAAGTGTTGGCAACCCCAAGAGAACACCTGAGATCATGGCCAGGCCCATTCCGATCGGAAGGATCTCCCAGATATTCAGGTGAGTCTTTGTTCCCAAAATTGCGGCGGTATATGCGCCAATAGCAAAGAAGGCCACATAACCTAAATCGAGCAAGCCGCTCTTTCCGACCACGATATTGAGCCCAAGAGCCATCAGCACGAACATGCCTACTGGATAAACCAAAACTGCTTGGTAAGAGCTGATCGGTGTGTTGAGGAAATTAGAGAATGAGTAGTCACCTGCAAACGGAAGGAGGGTTACCAACGCCAACAAGATCACAACAAATGTCGTGCGCTTTGGGCGATTCCACTTCTCCCACTTTTCAGCGCCGAAGTCACGTAAATTAATCATCGTTAGACCCTCGTTTGCTGAACGGCTTCACCAAAGAGCCCGTTCGGTTTGAATAGTAGGACTAATACCAGAACCAAGAAAACGGTTACGGCTTTCCATTGAGTACCTAAAATCGCTGCGGCAAATTCCTCAAGAAGGCCCAGGGCTAATCCCCCGTAGAAAGCGCCACGCAGATTACCGATACCGCCAAGAACGGCCGCAGTAAAGGCAGCCAGTCCGATAGAGAATCCCACGTTGTACTTGGTATTTTCGTAGACTGTTTCGTAGAGGAAAGCAGCCGCTCCGGTCATCATTCCGCCGATGAGGAAGGTGGCTGAGATAACTCGGTTGAGGTTAATACCCATCAACTTCGAGGTCTCCTCGCTCATGGAGACTGCGCGGATGGCCTTACCCAACAAAGTCTTACTGACGAAACGGTCAACCAAAAAGAAAAGAATTGCGGCAAAGACGATCACCAGGATTGTGTCGTTTCGCAGCTCAATAGGTCCAGCATGAACTACATAAACCTTCTTCAATAGTCGTGGGTTTGAATAAGGTATGGAATTGGTAAGAATTCGAACGCCCTCTTGCAAAATAATCGATACACCGATTGCAGAGATAAGACTGGCGAGGCGGTTGGTGCCCTTAGCGCGAAGACGGCGATAAGCAACGATCTCAACCAGAACTGCAGTAACGCCTGACATTAACATCGATGCGACGAGGCAGGCTCCCAGGGTATAAATCAATTTAAATCCGTGGAGAGGATCGGTATTTTGATTGAAACCAAAAAAGTTTCGAGAAACGATAACGGTGGCAAAAGTGCCGACCATAAAAATTTCAGAGTTCGCAAAGTTGATGAGGCGAAGCACACCGTAGACCATGGTGTAACCGAGCGAAATCAAAACATAGATGAAACCGAGTGCCAGACCATTAATAAGCAACGGCCAAAATTGTGAGACCACGACAGAAAAGTTCATTTGACCCAATTCTTAGAAGACGGTGACATTTGAAATGTGTCCCAGCACTTAATAGCGCTGGGACACATTTAATTTCGAACTAGAACAACCAAACTACTAACGGCTTATACAGCGCCGAAGTACTTGATTACTCCCTTAACAACCTGGAAGCCACCAACTGGAGCGCCACCAACAACTTCACCAAAACGGGTGAAGCGAAGGACGGTCTTTCCATCAAGTGCAAAGAAGGTTCCGGTCGCTACGCAGTTCTGGATACCAGCGCGTGTGACCTTTCCGAGCTTGATGCAAGAGAGGAATACGTTGGTTGCGTTAAAGGTCTCGGTTACGTAGACGTGACCAGCAGCTGACTTAAGACCAGTGGCCTTTGTGAAAGCAGCTTGTTGTGCATCTGTTGCAGCGGTCTCGAATGGAACGGCAGGAGCAGTGAACTTTGCACCTTCAGCAGCAGCCTTACCTGCAACACCGATGAATGCGTCGTTCAATACGCCGTCGCCGCCAGCGAAGACGCCAGCCCAACCGGAGTCATTGAGAGACTTAGCAAGTGCGCCACCGTCTGGGTAGTAACCGGTGTAGATGACGACGTTTGCCTTGGATGCCTTGATCTTGGCAACAGTTGCGGTGTAATCAGAAGTCTTCTGAACAACAGAGTCGGAACCGACTTCATTGATCTTCTTCAACTTGATGTAGGCAGTTGCTGCTTGAGCAAGACCGGTGCCGTAAGGAGTCTGATCGTCGATGACGTAGACCTTTGGTGAGTCGATGCCTGCAGTGGACCAACGAACAACAGCTGGGCCTTGTAGAGCATCGTTACCAACGACACGGTGGAAGAATGGGAATCCATTGTCAGCTGACTTTGGATCGGTCAAGGTAACGCGAGTTGCCGATGGGGAAACCATGGTCAAGCGAGTTGCCTTGTATGAAGGGAATGATGCAATGGATGCGCCTGAGTAGGCAGGTCCAACAACGCCAACGACGCTCTTGTTAGCTGCAACACCAGGAGCAACAGTTCCTGCAACAGAACCATCACCTTGATCGTCAGCAGTGATCAGGTTGACCTTAACTGCTGGGTTGGAATCGTTGTACATCTGGACTGCGGTCTTTGCACCTAGGAGTTCATCTTGTCCGGTCTGAGCATCAGTACCAGTTAGAGGTCCTTGGTAAACCAGGGTCACAGACTTAACAGCGCCTTGTGCGGATGAGACGGCAAGAGTTCCGATTGCGAGAACTGAGACCGCTACAACGCCAAGAACGCGAGTTGTGTTCTTATTCATGTAGACCTTCCTGTTGTTTGTCCCGGGACAGGGAGGAGGAAAGGGTATAGGTGAACTTAAGGTGAACTCAAACAAAATTAGCCATTTTTGATAACGATTTGACCCTATTTGAGCGTGCCCGAGAAAAAGTTACACAGAATTAACGCTCGGGAACCGATTCTGGGGAGATTACTGCCTGCGAAACTTCTTTCATGGTCATTCGCCGGTCCATGGCGGCTCGCTGGATCCAACTAAATGCTTCGGGTTCGGAGAGATTGAGGGCCTGCATAAGAATCCCTTTTGCTCGGTCAATAATCTTTCGCGTCTCTAGCCGATCATGCAGATCGAGAACTTCCTTTTGTAGCGCCCGTAGCTGCTGGTGACGACTCATGGCGATCTCAATGGCAGGAACCAGATCAGAGATGCTGAAAGGTTTGACGACGTAAGCCATGGCTCCAGCATCGCGGGCTCGCTCGACCAATTCGCGTTGGCTAAAGGCTGTGAGCATTAAGACTGGGGCGATATCAATAATCTCCTGTGCAGCTGTAATGCCATCCATCTCTGGCATCTTCACATCGAGAATTGCCAAATCTGGCCGATGTTCCTTCGCTAGGGAAACCGCTTCAACACCGTTACGAGCCTCGGCAACAACTAAATATCCGGCTTCGGTCAGCATCTCGACTAGATCCAGTCGGATAATTGCTTCATCCTCGGCCACCAAAATTCGTCCCCGATGGGAAGCAGGTGGGAGGTTCTTACTGGTCATGTGCCTCGAGTCGGATTTGAACCGACACTGTGCGGATTTTGAGTCCGCCCTCTCTACCGTTGGAGTACCGAGGCCTACTCAAGCGCACATCGGCGCCAGAGCGAAGTTAAGTGTAATACCTGAACAAAGTGCCAAGAACTCACTTTTGCCGGACTACTTTCGATAAGCCGGAGCAACCCCTTCGACAGCATCGCCAATCACATGGACTCGCATGGCATTAGTCGAACCTGGGATTCCCGGAGGAGCGCCTGCAACAATAATCACGTACTCGCCTTTTTGGACCCGACCACTCTCGAGCAAAATGCTATCCACTTGCTTCACCATGGCATCGGTATGGTCAACGGTGGCGGTAATCATGGATTCCACTCCCCAAGAAAGAGCAAGCTGGTTGTAGACCGGCACCTCAGGGGTTAAAGCCAAAATTGGAATTGGCGATCGCAACCTGGACATTCTCCGAGCCGAATCTCCACTTTGAGTAAAAGCCACCAAATATTTCGCATTTACAATGGAGCCAACTTCGGCGGCAGCCTTAGTTATCGCTCCGCCCTTTGTCCGAGGATTGTGTTTCAGAGCCGGTATCTGATCCAACATGGCTTCCTCAGTGCGTTCGATAATTCGGGCCATTGTCTTCACTGCTTCGATGGCGAAATCACCGACACTAGTCTCACCAGAGAGCATCAAGGCATCTGCACCATCTAGAACGGCGTTGGCACAGTCCGTCGCCTCAGCGCGCGTTGGCGAAGAATTGGTAATCATGGAGTCGAGCATTTGCGTTGCCACGATAACCGGCTTGGCAGCCTCACGAGCTAAGGTCACACATCGCTTCTGCACCAGCGGAACTTCTTCGATCGGAAGTTCGACGCCGAGGTCACCTCTGGCAACCATAATTCCATCGAATGCATTAACAATCTCTTCTAGATTTTCTACCGCTTGAGGCTTTTCAATCTTTGCAATTACCGGACGACGAATACCTTCTTCATCCATGATCCGATGAACATCGTCAATATCTTTCGCACTTCGAACGAAGGAGAG
>CAIMZW010000002.1 GCA_903846075.1 uncultured Actinomycetes bacterium | reverse complement strand
GGTGATATCTACGCCGGCCTTGGACACCTCGATGACGCAATCTCGGCATATCGTGAAGCACTCGTCGACGCTGGAGTTCCTGCCAGCACTATTGCCTACATCGCATCTAAAGAAACTGCACACGAGATTCAAACTCGCTAACTATTTCTTTAATACCTTCAGCAACTCTGTTTCCAATTGAGGTTCCAAACTCACGGTCGCAGGAACGGAAAGATGCGAAATATCTCTATAGGTATTAAATCCTTGATGTACTGCTGAGCAAATCCCTTTCGTACATAGCCAGGGAGTTGGATCTATGTAAGTTCCCACTGATTTAATAATCAAAGATTTTGTGGAAAGAGTCGCCTGACTTCGCACCAATCCAAAATCACAAAAATGTGTGCTCTTTAAGTGAGCGGACAAACAGGTGGCCGAATCCTGACGAGGATAAGGAGTGTCACCAATAAATACTTCTTTGGTATTTGATGAGGTGATGCGAGAAAAGAAAGTTTGCAACCCTTGAGTCCATTGGGTTGCATACGAACCATTAGGCGCAAGAAGCGGATAGGAAGATTCCGTAAACGCGCTGGTGATTAAAAGATTTGGCTTAACAGTATCAATGACGGTCAATAATTTTTCCTGCCACATTTGGCAATTCTTGTCATCAGAACCAGAGCGAGTAGTCGCAAGGATGGTCGCCGGACAAGATGACTTCGTCAGAGAGATAACTTTCCAATGATTTTTCTTAGCGAGATCATTTATCGCAGGAAACCATTGGGCAGCATGCGAATCGCCAGCCAAAATAACCGTCGTTGCGGCTGATACGTCGCCAAAAATGCAGGTCGTTTTTGGAATGGATTGCGAAAATGCAAGATGGCAGCCGTTGGAATAAATAACAGGAGAGGCTGTTGAGATAGAAAGAGTTTTCGATACTCCGCTGTATGAGGCTGCTGCAGTTCCTAAAATTAAAGTCGAGATGGCTGCACCAGTAACCATGACCCCGCCCCATTTCCATAATGGCAAGGAGATTTTTTTATTGAACCGAAGTGGTTTTTCGAAATAGTTGGTCGCCAAATACGCCAGTAGTGTTGCTAGCGCCATTAAAAGGATTCTGATAAAGATATTTACATTGGGATACTTAAATAGCACGATGGTGATTAAAGGCCAATGAATTAAATAGAGTGAGTATGAGAGATCGCCGATGTAGGGCAAAATAAATTTGTCTGAGAAAGGTGAATCTGCCCACAGGACTAATCCGGTAGAGACAATGGGAACAATCGTTGTCCAACTTGGAGTTGGGTTTTTCGTGGAAATCATGAGTACGGACACCAAGATCCCAGCCCAGCCGATTGCCGCAACAACTCTTCGCCTTGGTAGTGAATGCGTTTGAAACGTTAATCCAACTAGGGCGGCACCGACAAGAAACTCCCAGGCCCTGGTTGTCGGTAGATAAAAAGACTGCACTGGATTATGCGAGGTGTACCAAACTCCAAAAACGGTACCAACCAGCGCCAGAACCGGAATCCACTTTCTTCGCTTTCGAAAAAAGAAAATGAAAAGCAGCGGCCAGAGAAAGTAGAACTGCTCTTCCACACCCAGCGACCAATAGTGAAGGAAAGGCGATGGATCCAATGATTGGCTTAAATAGTCGTTTTGCTGAGCTGCAAAAGCCAAATTCGGAATGAGAGCCAGAGCCGCGAGCGCATCTTTGAAGAATCGCGAGTAGGAAATCGGAGGTAAAAAAAGGCGAATCGCCAATGTAGTAACAACTGTAGTTAGCAAACTCATGGGGAGAATCCGTTTAGCACGACGCAAATAGAACTCATGCAGCTGTCGCTTTAGTGGTCCAACCCCAGTCGAGAGCTTTTCGGTAATAACGTAACCAGAGATGACGAAGAAAACATCAACGCCGAGAAAGCCGCCTTTAAATGGCCCGATGTGGAAATGGAAAAGGAGAACCAACAGCACGGCAATGCCGCGAAGTGCCTGGATATCTCTTCTCATCAGATTGAAAGTTTAAAGGAGAAACCTGAGATTACTGATTGCTGGCAAAACTAATTGGTCACATAGTCCTTTAAAGCACTTCTTTCGGCCTCTATCTCTTCAATGTGTGCCTTTACAACATCACCAATGGAAACGATCGAAAGCAACTTCCCCTCTTTCGAAACTACTGGAATATGGCGAATACGTCGTTCGGTCATTATGGTCATTAGCTCTGCAACGGTCGCATCGGGACCGCAAGAAACCACATCAATTGTCATCAAATCTCGGACATGCATGTTTATCAACTCGTGAAGATTTCCGGGCATTGCTCGGACAACATCGCGTTCTGAGACGATGCCATCGATTCGATTTCCATCTGCGGAAACCACGAGCGCACCTACTTGGTGGGTGTGTAAAGCATTAACCAGATCATGGACGCTCGCACTTGGTGAAATCGTCTCTACGCGCTTGCCCGAAATCAAAGATGTGATTTTCATAATCCCTCCGATCCCTCCAGCCCCGGTAAACAATTCGCGAATAGTTAATGCGATAGTCCTCTTAAAAGTTCAGAGTTTCAAGACCCCACCTAGATACACTTTCAATATGAAATTGCGCGGCCTTGCCTTGGGAGCGATTTTGGTCTTGCTCCTCTCCTCCTGTGCATTGGCAACCGGGCAAGAGCGGCCGACAGATTCAAAGTTGCGCGACGGGATTAACCTTTTGCTCACCAATTTCACGGCAAAGCATCCGCAACTTCAGACGTGGGATTTGGCCGCGGTAAAGAAGCAGATCTCCCTACCCCTACCTAAAGGCTTGGCAACTGAGGCAGGTTGGACGCTTGAATGGCCACAGGCGAGCACCAAGGAACTCTCCCGAGTAGTGATTCCGTGGACGATTTTGGGGCAATACCCGAACAAATTTGCACTCGACAGTACTCGCTACTCCGGCGGAAAGAACGTCCCTGATTCCGTAGCCGTTGAAATTAGAAATATCCAATTAGGAAGCGATGATTTTTTTGCTGGCGTAGTTCACCTTCGTTACTCAACCATCAATCCTGCCTGGTTAATCTTCGAAACTATCCCCTATTTGCCTGTGACGGATGACGCCTATGGCTGGGCACATGTTGATCAGGGGAAGTGGAAGGTGATTGATTTTGGAACCGCCATCGTGGGTTGCGGGAAGGTTCCACAACCCATCCAAAACGAATTTGGGATGGGTTGCCCCGCATAATGAAGAGCCGTTACGAAATAGTCATTTGCCTAGCTCTCTCGGGATTGCTTCCAGTTGCCCCTACGTGGGCAGCCACCAGTTCAAACGGGCTACCGAACTCCCAATTAACGCCAGGAGCGCTCAATCCTGAAGTGACCCAAGCGAGCATAGGCAGAACTATCTGTGTTGCGGGATGGACAAAGACGGTTCGGCCCAAAGCCTCGTATACGAACGCTCTCAAACTCAAGCAGTTGAGGTCGGGTTACAACTTTGGTGGCGATCTGAATCCACGCGATTATGAAGAAGATCATCTCGTACCACTGGAAATTGGTGGGTCACCGGCAGATCCTAAGAATCTCTGGCCAGAGCCACGATCTATAACTCGTGGTGCCAGCCTTAAAGACAAACTCGAAAACAAATTGCATTTGATGATTTGTGGTGGGCTGATAACTTTGAAGGATGCAAGAACCATCTTTCAAACCAATTGGGAGCTGGGTTATCAGAAATACATTGGCCCGTTGAACTAGCTCTTACTGATTTGGAGTTTTACAGGAACTTAGAACTATCGGCCATAAATTGATCCCGGCATCCTGGCATACAGAAGTAATACATTTGGCCATTTAACTCGGCTTGAGCTGGTGCATCGGCAATCCGAACTTGCATTCCACAGACTAGGTCTTTTGCGAATTCCAAACTTGCCCCATCGTTATCGCGAGTTCGATAAAGCCAATAGATAATCAGAATTGCGATGAGGGCGAAGAAATTCAATAAGGTCGTGGAATTGGCACCGAAATGGCGCATAGGCATTTTGTGGATCTGACCTTTAGGAATCAGTTTGATCAGAATAAATAATCCCTCTGTAATCAGACCACTCAGACTCATGATGAACCAGAAGAGGATGGACAATCTCAAGGCTAATTTTGCGCCGTAATATTTTCGGTAAATGAGTACTAAGGGCAGTGCAAGAAGATCAGCAAATATAAAGGCGATGACACCACCAAAAGTGATGCCGCCATGCCAGAGCGCGGCCGCTAAAGGAACATTTCCTACCGAACAGACGAAACTGATGAAGGCCAAGAACGGTCCAATAACTGCGTTCTCCAACGCAGACCAAAAGCCGTGGCCGGAGAGAAAAAGCTTTTGCCAGAAAGAAACGGATACTAGGCTGGAAGCAAGTCCTGCAACTACAAATCCAATCACCAGCTCTTTTCGCAACATCGTGAAATCGCCGATCGTAAATCCAGCGGCATCACCCCATCCTCGCCTGGACTTAAACCGCGACACAGGTGAACCTGTCGCCACCGGGTTCATAGCGGAGTCGTCTAAATTCTCACTGGCGGTGGAGAGGAGATTTCGAGGTATAACTCTTGGCAGAAGTACAGCAATCAGAACAATCATTATCGCCCCACCAACAAATTCGGCAACGGCAAATTGCCAGCCAATCAAAATCCACATCACAAAGCCGAGTTCAATAACTAAATTTGTGCTCGCGAACATGAAGACCATAGAAGCCGTGAAATCGGCGCCTTTAGAAATCAGGCTCTTGGCTAGTGCGCTGGCGGCATAGGAACATGAGGAACTGACAATTCCAAATATTGAGGCTTTTACTACTGTGGCTGGACGATGATCTCCAAGTGTGGCTTTCATTTGATCGCGTGAAATAAAAGCCTGAACCATTCCCGAGAGAATGAAGCCCAAAATGAGCGCCCAAAAAGTGTCGAAAAACATCCAGCCGCCTTCTTGAAGGCCGGCCCAAATCTTTGACATCTCTATCCAGTCTACGAAGCTGCGATGACCTTGCCCACAACTTTAACTCTAGTCAATATCAAGAAAAGAAGAGAAAGCAGAAGATAGGAAATGGCGAGATTGCGGGTAAATCCGCTTAACTCGCGGTAAAGAATGGGAAAGAGCGAAGAAGCGAGATCGCTGCTTGCACGTTTATTTATTTGGTTAATTGCAATTTTCGGCACAACGATCCAAAGAGCAAGGATAGGTAGTCCTAAGGATAGGAATATTTTCCACAGCACCTTAAATGAATATTGACGTCGTAACCAAATCACCAAGACCAAAAGCAGACCAATCAAGATCCATAAGAAAATTACGTTAGAAAGTATGGAATGAGCTTTATGGATTCCCTTTGATGCGCTTGAAATGTCGACCACCTGGGTTTTCGACATGGAATTAAGGTCTTTTGTGGTGATGATGGTTTTTCCCGAGAGCGAGTTCACCTCTTTCGCCAATAAATTTGCTAGAGGAACTGTATTGAGTTCGACAGAACTCTTTCCTTCAACGAGTGCGGCACCCAGAGGATTGAAGGTTGCAATCAACGTGGCTTTTAACTCTGGACTCTTTAAGAGCCCATCTAACGCCGAGGTAATTTGAGTTCGATTCTTCTGAATAATTTTTTTCGTTTTACTATCTGCATTTTTACTAATTTGATCAATCAATTTTGGAACGATTACCGCGCTCTGAGTATTAATTTCATTGGCCACGGCTGCAGATGTAGTACCGGCATTTTGTACTTGCGTCAGCGCATGCTGTGCAGGGGCTGCAAAGGAAAGAACAAAAAGGCAAAGAAAGAGTAGGACGTACAGGAAGCCAAGAAGCGCTCTCTTATTTTTTCTCTTCTCACTACCAATGAAGAATCCCATAAAGAAAGAGTGTAGAACGGTTACCACTTGGATAACCGTTCTACACTCTTAAATTTGAAGTTTTATTCCTCTTTGCGGCGATACCAATCTCGCCAAATAATGCGATGGATAGGAATCCACTCTGGGACCCGGCGCAATATCGGCAAGAAAGGCATGAACAAGAGGGCCAAACTCAGGATTGTCATCGTTGCCATAACGAGAACGTCAGCATTTCCTGATGATTTGAATGGGTCAATTTGGTACCAGAATGAATAGAGCCAGAGCCAGGATTGACCTGGATAAGAGCCCGTCTCATTCATGACGCCCCATTGATCGCCCTGAAGGTGTCTTGCTCCTGCGTAGTCAGGGAAATAGGTTCCGCTGTCAGCAAGGAAGAGAAGAGGTTTGGTGAAATTCGTTGGTAGCGGTGTGTCGCCAGCGGCTAACAAACCATCTAAAGCTCCAGTTCGCGCAAGGCCATAGAGACCGGTTGCGATAGCTGGAACTGGCCCAAAGGCACCAGTTGGATCTGGCAATGTCGTCGCCTTTGGTGCTTTTGACAGTGCATCAGCATATGCATTTGCCCATTTGCCTTGTTGGTCGGCCGAGGCCGCTTTCCAAGTCGCAATTGCACTAACCACTGCAGGGTCGTTGTCGATAGCTAATGGCGCAATGACAAAATCATCTGCTGGGTTAATAGGTATTCGAACTCCAGCCCACTTCTGTAGCTTGAGTGGTCCAAGAACTTGACCCTCAGCAGCAGTGTTGTATGGCGCCCCATAACCGGCACTGACCGTTGTGCCAGCAAGTTCACCCGTAGCAGTCGCGACAAAATCAGGAGCGTCAGCTATTGCCCAAGACTTAAGTGTTAAGGCCGGCTCATCTGGCGAACTAAATAGTGCGGCCAAACTAATGGCCAGTAATCCAACGACAACAAGGGCAATAACGAACTCTTTAATGAGGTCGTATTTACGAGTTGGACCGTCCCACTTTTTAGCAGGATCGTGTTTTGAAAGTTGAGGACTCATTCGGAGCCACCTGCTTCGATAGGAGGAACAACGCCTTTACGTCTAACCAGAATGACATGCCATACGACTAGTCCGCCTAGTGCCAGTGGCAGAAGTGAAACGTGAATCAACATTGCCTGGCCAGTATTGAGCGCATTGAAATAAGCGCCGATGCCGACGGAGTTGAAGCTGTCCTTGGCTTGAGTTGCAATCCATTGTGAATCAAAGTTTGTCTGGATTAAGTAACCAGTGAAGCCAGTAACGATAGAGGCGAAGAAGGAAATAACGCCAGTAATCCACGTCATCCAACGACGTCCACGCCAGGCAGCCATCCAGAACTTGCCCCAAAGGTGAACGACCATGAAGACGAAGAAGAGTTCAACGCTCCAGAGGTGAATGGAATTGAAGAAGTGGCCGATGCTCGAGGTATGCCACCAAGCAGGTCCTTCAAAGGTAAGTATCAATCCGCTGATGACCAACATGACAAAGGCAGCGATTGTTGCGACGCCAAAGATATAAATCCACGAGGCAACGTAGGCAGGTTGGCGATCAGGAAGTAAATCTTCTGGTTCGAACTTCTCTAACGTTGATTCGCGAACTCTCGTCGTCCACATTTTCTTGGAACTCATTTTTTAAGACCTCTCATCATCATCGTGAGAAGGAAAAGGCAGTACGAGCGCAACAACAAAAAGCACAATTACCAACCCGATCATCACGAGGTTTCCATAAGAAACCGAAATGGGACCGGCTGTCAGATAATGTGCGGGGTGGTTGAGATCGATGGATAGTAGGTTCACATAGTCTCCTAACTTGTTGAGGTGACATTAGTGGAAGTATTTCTAAAAAAACCCCGTTACGGCGAGTATTTACGGCTAATTAGTGGTGGCACTTAGGCGAACAATCTTGCTAAGGCTCCTACTATGTTCGAATGACACCCAAAGAATCTGCCAAAACCAACTACCTGCCAGAGGTTTCGGAGAATGCGCATAAGTATTCGCGCGGCACCGTGGCAGTTATTGCCGGGTCGGAGAGCTATCCCGGGGCTGCCGTTCTCTGTGTTGGTGGGGCAAGGCGAGGTGGGGCTGGCTACGTTAAATATATTTCTCAATTCAACCTGCCCACCCATTTAGTACTTCATAATTTTCCAGATGTCGTTCCAGTCCCGGATGAGAAAGGGATAGAAGCTGATGCCTGGGTGATTGGCTCTGGGGCACCAAATATTTCCCAATTGCCCTCAGGAAAAATTTTAGTTTTAGATGGCTCGGCCATGACTTTTGCAAATACGGCAAACTCTGGCTTGACCATCATCACGCCACACGAGGGCGAGGCCAAGAATTTGGGCTTTCCAATATCTGATCGGAAAGAGGATGCACTAAGGATGGCGAACGCACTCAATGTCATCGTTGTCCTAAAAGGACCAGGGACGATAATCGCAACACCTAGTGGCTCTATTACTGTCGATAAAACTGGCGGAAAAGAGTTGGCAACCGCAGGTACCGGCGACATTCTCTCAGGGCTAATGGCTTCTATGCTGGCAGCTTGGCGCCCTACAACATTCGAAGAGGCAGCAAGAATTGCAGCTAAAGCTGTTGAGGTTCACGGATTGGCTGGAAAACTTGCAAGCAAAAAAGCTAAACCAGTAGTCGCCACCGATGTTCTTGAAGCGTTACCAAAAATCTTGTTGCACTAGAACGAGGGCAGGGTCGAGCTTTTACTCTCCTACGACTTCTTTACGACGCAAAGTTTCATGAACATACTCTTTGCTTCGCTCATGCAATTTTCGAATCTGTAACTCCAAACTGGTAACTGCTTCATCAAAGGCTGCGACATCATTAAAAGCTTTGCCTTCGGCACGAATGAAGGATCCACTTCCTTGCGTCGTCAAGGTGACGAGGTGGGAGGATTTACCAAAATGTGGGTTTTGCTCATGGAGAACTTCGACTTTAATTCCCTCCACCACAACACTAAATCGGTTGAGCGAGTTTAGTTTTTCGGTGACGATACCTCGAAAATCCTCGGCCAACTGAGCATTTCGGGCGTGAATTACGATATCCATGAGATTGCCTCTCTCGTTCATCGACACTTGCGAAGTTACTCCTTGGGAGTACTCAAAACAAGTGCAAAATTTCTCTGCTTTTCACTACAAATTACTTACTTCGAAAAAGTTAAGCGCTAGTGCTCAAAAAAGGTTTGGAGATGACCCCTGCCATCTCCAAACCTTCTAAGATGTTCTGACGACTGAAATTAGAGAGCGGCCTTTACTCGACGAACTCGCTTCTTCACCCCACTCTTTGCGGCTTTGGTGGTTCGCTTTGCGGCGGTCTTGGCTCGCTTTGCTCTAGTTGTCACAGCCTTTTTCACTGCAGTACTTCGCTTGGCTCGAACGCTCTTCTTTGGTGCAGATGCTGGGACTCCCGCAACTGGAGCAACTGGAGCAACTGGAGCAGTTACCGGAGATGTGATCGGGGTTGTCATTGGCGCGGTGACAGGAGCTGGTGCAACTGGGACCGTGCCGGATGCGTGTGCAGAGACTCCAGTAACGGTCAGTGCGGCGCAGGTTCCTACGGCGAGCACGGCAATTGTTAACTTTTTCATACGCTCGTTCTTTTACCTTTCTGATTGGGTAAGCCAATTGCCGATGCAATCGGCAGTGGCGCTTTGGGAGCGCAGTCTCATCAAAACTTGACCTTCTCAAGGCTCCAATCAGGCCAGCCTGTGTATCTCACCTGCCTGTGGGCGGGCTGCGCATGCACGGAAAGTGGCAGACAGATGGCAGACTTAGCCCACCATGTCGAGCAACGAAGATTTCGCGCCAAAAATCCAGGTATTTGAGCCTCACAAAGCCTCGCTACCTCCAATGGGTCCTTACCTGAAGGAATTCTGGAATCGGCGGGCATTTGCCATCGAACTTTCCCGTTTCGGCGACAAAGCCGAATATCTGGACTCAAAGCTAGGAAAAGTGTGGCTGATTCTCAATCCACTTTTGTTGGCGATGGTCTACTTCCTCTTGGTGACGGTTATTCGTGGCAGCGCTAGCAAAACTTCAGGTTTGAGCACGCTCGCTCACATTCTGATCGAACTCTTCACTTTCTATTTTGCCCAAAATTGCATTGGCGGCGGGGCGCTCTCCATCACTGCTGGTGGCCGCTTAATTTTGAACCAGGCCTTCCCGCGTGCGCTGCTTCCGCTTTCCAGCAGCATTAGCGCCTTTTGGCAGTTTGTTCCGACAATTCCCGTTTACATTTTGGTTGTCATTGTTGGCGAACTTTTCTTTCCAAAAACTTATATCCCCGGATTGCGTCTGACCTATCTCTGGGCACCTTTCATCATCATTTGCGTGGGAATCACCGGATTTGGGTTGGCGCTGATTTTTGCAACACTCAATGTTTATTTTCGAGATACCTCTAAGTTGCTCACTTACATCACCCGGATTTGGCTTTATGCCTCCCCTGTTTTGTGGCGCCCAGATATCTTGCATGGGTGGCACCAAATTATTCTCTATATAAATCCCCTGGGACCGACATTGGCGGCGACTTCAGAGGTATGGATCTCCGGGAAATCTCCTACTCATTTAGAACTCATTGGCTGTGTTGGGTGGTCATTTTTGGCCATGCTCGTCGGTGGTTACTTCTTTATTTCTAGGGAGCGCGATTTTGCCATCCGAATTTAAGCCCATGCCAGAAGAACTGGCGGTTCGAATTGAAAACCTCTCAATTCGCTATGAGGTCAACGTTGACACCAAACGGACTTTAAAGAATTACATCATGCGCGCCAGCAAAGGCGAGAAGGTTCGAACCCGAACCGTAAAAGCAGTGACAGATTTAAGTCTGGATATCCCTCACGGGTCGGTCCTAGGAATCCTCGGCGCTAATGGTGCCGGTAAGTCCACGCTGATGCGTTCTATTGCTGGAATCTTGCCACCGACCGAAGGTCGCATAACTGTTAATGGAAAAATTTCTACCCTATTGGCATTGGGGGTTGGCTTTAACCCTGCCCTTTCCGGTCGTGACAACATCATTTTAGGTGGCTTGGCATCTGGAATGACGAGAGCAGAAATCGAATCGAAAACCGATGAGATTGCGGCCTTTGCGGCTCTGCCAGAAGGCTTTATCGATATGCCAGTTCGGACATACTCCTCAGGAATGTATGGTCGCGTCGCATTTAGTGTGGCGGTCAATATGCAACCAGACATCTTGTTACTAGACGAAGCTCTATCTGCGGGAGATGCATCATTTAAAGAGAAATCTTTTAATCGGATGCGCGAATTGTGTGAAGAGGCTCGAACTATTGTCATTGTTTCGCATGCGCTTCAGACCGTTATTGACCTATGCGACACTGCGATTTGGATGCACAAGGGTGTGATGGTGGAACATGGAAAGCCCCAAGACCTCGTGAGTCATTATTTGAAATTCTTAGATGTTGGGGCGTTGCCTTCAAGTTTCGAGGATATGTAAGTGATCGATGTTTCGGTTATTTCATCAGCTCATGATGTTGCTGATGCGAGGCTTCATCGACTCGTCAATGTGCTCGTTGCTGACGGAATTCGCGTTGAAGTGATTTGCTTAGGAGAGGCAACAAATGCGCCAACCGGGGTTGAATTTCATAAAGCACCAGGTGTCCGTGGACTTCGCCCTCGATTAGTTCGAGATCTCGTACTGCCCTTTCGCGCTCAAGGTCGGGTGATCATGACCTTGGCTCCTGACTTAATCCCCACTGCTTTTTTCGCCGCCAAACTTCGTCGCAGGCTTCTTGTTACCGATATTTATGAAGATTACGAACAACTCCTCAAAGACCGAACCTGGGCTGCGGGCATTAAGGGCAAATTGGCAATCTTTGTTGCCCGGCTTTCGACCAAGATTGCGGCTAGAGCCGACCTGACGACCGTGGCCGATGTCCAAGTGCCACCTTTTCAGGCGAAGCAAAGATTAGTTGTTCGAAACCTTCCCGACCTCTCGTTCTTACAACCCAGCGGTGAGATGCAATCCAAACCTCGGGCGATCTACGTCGGTGACGTTCGATCTTCTCGAGGGCTACGTACCATGCTGGAGATTGCCAACAAATCCCCTGGCTGGAACATCGATATCGTGGGCTCAATAGCGCCAGAGGATCAAAAATTTGTTGATCAGTGGGTGGCGCACAGCCCAAATGCCGATCGAGTACGTTTTTATGGCCGCCTAGCTCCGGCCGAGTCTTGGAAAATTGCCGAAGGTGCCTGGATCGGGTTCTCGCTGCTCTCCCCAACTCCAGCCTTTATGGCTGCCATGCCCAGCAAACTATATGAATATATGGCAATCGGATTGGCAGTCGTCAGTACACCGCTTCCACGCTGTGCTGAACTGATTCGCCAAAGCAAATCTGGGTTCGTTAGCGCAGATGCCCTGGAGATAAGCGAGCAATTAAATGCTTGGGCGCTCGACAACCGAGAACTGGCCCAGATGCGCCAAAACGCGGCTAGTTATGCGGCGGAAAACTTTGATAGTCGGGCTGAGTATCTTGCCTTCGTGAGCGCCATAAAGAACCTCCTCGCTGGCACAAGGTAGGCTTGCCAAGTGTCCATTCGAGTCGCCGATTCCGCTGACGTTGATGCTACGGCAACTATAGGTGACGGCTCCAGCGTCTGGCATTTAGCCCAAGTTCGAGACCAAGCAAAATTGGGTCTGAACTGCATAATCGGACGAGGCGCATACATCGGTTCAGGTGCAATTTTGGGTGATAACTGCAAAGTACAAAATTACGCATTGGTCTACGAACCTGCCGTTTTAGGTGATGGAGTATTTATTGGACCCGCAGCGGTTCTCACCAATGACGAATATCCGCGATCAGTAAATCCTGATGGAACACTTAAATCCGGCGCAGATTGGCATGCCGTTGGGGTGACCATCGGAGATGGCGCAAGTATTGGTGCCCGAGCGGTCTGCATTGCCCCCGTGAAGATTGGTTCCTGGGCTCTCGTTGCAGCCGGAGCCGTTGTCACTAAAGATGTTCCAGATTTCGCCCTGGTTGCTGGCGTGCCTGCAAAGCGAATCCGTTGGGTCGGCCGAGCTGGCGTGCCTCTAGAAAGTTTGGGTCAAGGGTTATTTCAATGCCCCGTCACTGGCGATAAATATGTAGAGACCACAATTAATAATCAAGAAAAACTAGTCGAAGAGAGTGATCACTCATGATTCCTGCCGCGAAACCAATTATTGGCGATGAAGAGCGCGAGGCGGTAGACCGAGTTCTCCGTTCCGGCATGTTGGCGCAAGGACCTGAGGTCAAAGCGTTTGAAGAGGAGTTCTCGCACTATGTTGGAGGACGCCATTGCGTTGCGATGAACTCTGGAACATCGGCGCTGCATCTTGGCTTTATTGCTGCTGGAATTGAACCAGGTGATGAAGTCATCGTCCCATCGTTCTCCTTTGCAGCGACGGCAAACTCGGTGGCATTAGCGGGAGCTACACCGATCTTTGCTGATATCGACCCAAAGACTTTTAATATGGATCCTGATCATGTTGAAACTTTGATCACGTCAAAAACTAAAGCAATCATGCCGGTTCACCTTTATGGTCATATCGCTGCAATGGATCGCTACGAAGAAATCTCCAACAAGTACGGCGTGAAAATTATTGAAGATGCCGCGCAAGGCCATCTCGCTTCACTCAATGGCCGTAACTCAGGTGAGTTCGGAGTCGTTGCTTCCTTCTCTTTCTATCCAACCAAGAATATGACCGCCGGCGAAGGCGGAATGGTTGTTACCGATTCTGCAGAGGTTGCGAGAGTTCTACGCTTACTCCGCAATCAGGGACAAGAGATTCGCTACCAAAATGAAATCATTGGCTTTAACACTCGAATGACAGATATCCATGCTGCAATCGGTAGAGTCCAACTGAAGAAGCTTCCGGGCTGGACCAAGCAACGTCAGGACAATGCTGCATATCTCGATGCGCATCTCAAGGGTGTTGTGACTCCATATGTCGCACCTGGTACAACTCACTCCTACCATCAGTACACAATTCGAATTCCAGGTGGTTCTGCCGAGAAGCGCGATGCATTTATGGCAGGGCTCACCGAAAGAGGCGTTGGATCTGGCGTTTACTACCCGACACCAATTCATCGATTGCCATCATTTAATTTGCAGATTGATCTTCCAGAAACTGAATTGGTCATTAAAGAATGCCTCTCCCTGCCAATTCATCCCTCCCTCACTCAATCTGATTTAGAGACCATCGTTGCCGCAGTAAACGAAGTTGCGGCTGCGCTCTAGCATGACAAAGAAACTTCGCGCAGGACTGGTTGGTTTGGGCATGATGGGTCGCCATCATGCGCGAGTGCTTGGCTCGCTAGAGGGCGTCGAATTGGTGGCCGTTTCTGATCCCATGGGAGATGCACATGGAGTTGCCGGCGGGAGACCTGTATTCAATACCGTTCAGGAGTTAATTGCTCATGGTGTCGATTACGCAATGGTTGCTGCGCCAACCGCATTTCACGAAGAACTTGGCGTGGCACTGGCCGAGGCTGGAATACATGCGATGGTGGAGAAGCCACTAGCTGTGGATACCCCAGCAGCTCAAAGAATCACGGCCGCTTTCGCTAGCCGCGGTCTTGTCGGAGCAGTCGGGCATATCGAACGTTTCAATCCTGCCCTACAGAAATTGCGAAGCAAGTTGGATAACGGCGATCTCGGAGACGTCTATCAAATCATCACTAGGCGCCAAGGACCATTTCCTGCTCGCATTGCCGATGTCGGAGTAGTCAAAGATCTTGCTACCCACGATATTGATCTCACAGCTTGGGTTGCTCGATCTGCGTTCGCGACAGTCTCAGCTCGAACCGTGCACAAATCAGGTCGAGTTCACGAAGATATGGTCGCGGCAATTGGCGAACTGGAAAATGGTGTCATTACCAATCACTTAGTTAATTGGCTTACGCCATTTAAAGAGCGACTCACGATTGTTACTGGCGAGCGCGGAACCCTCGTGGCAGATACGTTAACTGCAGATCTCACCTACTACGCCAATGCATCAGTTGATACTGAGTGGGATTCAGTTGCCGCTTTCCGTGGAGTCAGTGAAGGCGATGTCGTCCGATATGCCTTTGCGAAACCAGAGCCGCTTCGAGTTGAACACGAAGCCTTTCGCGATGCCGTTCTCGGGTTGCCTGGCGCCAACGAGCGTATCGTCACCATGGAACAAGGATTAGCAACAGTCGCTGTTGCCGAAGCAATGCTTAAGAGTGCGCAGACGAAGGAAACCATCACGCTATGAATTCGCCATTAAAAATCGCCGTAGTCGCTTTGGGAAAGATTGGTCTTCCCTTGGCTGTTCAGTTCGCCAAAAAGGGTCATCAAGTTATTGGTTGCGATGTCAATCAGATGACCGTCGATCTCGTCAATGCCGGAAAAGAACCATTTCCTGGTGAAGCGTTTCTCGACACCTACCTTGCCGAAGTAGTGTCGCAAGGTTTGTTGCGAGCAACAACAGATACCACGGCAGCCGTTGCGCAGGCCGATGCAGTCGTCGTCGTAGTTCCGCTCTTCGTAGATAGTGATGGAGTTCCTGACTTTGGCTGGATGGATGATGCGACGGCAAAAATCGCAGCCGGACTTCGCCCCGGAACACTCGTCTCTTACGAAACAACTTTGCCAGTAGGAACCACCAGGAATCGTTTTGCCCCAGCGCTTGAATCAGGTTCTGGCCTCAAAGCAGGAACTGATTTTCATTTAGTGTTCTCTCCCGAAAGAGTGCTTACTGGACGAGTTTTTGCAGATTTGCGCAAGTACCCAAAGTTAGTTGGCGGCATCAACGCCGAGAGCACTCATGCAGGTATTGAGTTCTACAAATCAGTACTCGACTTTGACGATCGACCAGATCTAACCGAGCCAAATGGGGTCTGGGATCTCCTGACTAGTGAAGCAAGTGAGATGGCAAAGCTTGCCGAGACAACCTATCGCGATGTAAATATTGCACTCGCAAATCAATTCGCCATATTTGCCGAGACTGCCAACATTGATATTTCGAAGGTAATTGCGGCCTCGAATTCCCAACCTTATAGCCACATTCACCAACCAGGAATCGCGGTTGGTGGACATTGCATTCCGATATATCCGCGTTTCTACTTATGGAACGATCCCCTTGCTACAGTCGTTCGCGCGGCTCGCGAAGCCAACGCAGGAATGCCTGCTCACGCTGTCGGACTTCTTGAAAGCGCACTCGATGGTTTGGTCGGTAAGAAAGTTGCAGTACTAGGAATTTCCTATCGTGGGGGCGTAAAGGAATCTGCTTTCTCTGGCGTCTTCCCAACAGTTGCAGCGCTCAAGTCTGCAGGTGCGATTGTCCTCGTTCACGATCCGATGTATAGCTCGGAGGAGATCACTCGCCTTGGCTTCGATGAATACGTCATGGGTGAAGAGATTGCAGGCGTAATTCTTCAAGCAGATCACAAAGAATATAAAGAATTATCCAAACTGGATTTCCCGGGAGTCCGTGCTGTCGTAGATGGTCGGCGATCACTGGATCCAACAAGTTTCCCAGATGTTGCTTTTCGAGTTATCGGAGCGCCGTACTAATTCCCAAGCATTATTTTCGGCTGGTAACCAACGGCACCGGCTCAGATATTCGAAATGGCAAATGTTCGCGAGCAACAGGAGTTGCCTGCGCAATTCTGTTATAGATCGCTAGCAATTCCTCTGCCTGACGTTCCCAGCTACGTTCTGCCAAGACCTCAGGAGAGTAGGCCTCCTGGTATTTCTTTTTCTCCGCCAATACTTTTTTTACTGCCGTCACAAAACTAACAACATCTTCAGCCACAAAAACTTCGCCGTTGCCCAACCTGTTCACCTCTTCGGACATGGTCTTTACATCGCTAACGACAATCGGCAATCGAGCTTGCATGTATTCGCCAAATTTCGTGATGAGTGAAATTTCATGATTTTGTCGATGATGAATCGGAATCAATCCGATATCTGCCCCCGACAAATAAGAGACCAACTCGGCATTTGGAACATAAGGCAATACATGAAAACGGGAAGCCAACTCCGGATACGTCTGTTGCAACTTCATCACGGTCGCATTGGCTGGGTTTGCAATCACCACGAGATGTACATCGGGCATTAAGTGAAGGGCATCGGCAGCAGTGGCAACTCCTCGTTGGGGAGCTACTGCTCCGGAGTAAACCAAAAGTGGAACTTCCTCGCCGATTCCACAATCTTGTCGCAAATTTCGCGCTGATGGCTGTTGCCCTTCAACCAACGGATCATTGGCAACAATCTCAGGTCTGACTGATATCTGAAGGTGAGGTATAAGCAGATCAGACATTCCTTCGCTCACCGAAAGAATTGCCGCGGCCTTTTGCGAAAATTTTCGTTCTTCTTCACTATAGAGATTCATTAACGGCGCGCGAAGATGGGCGACTCCGGGCACATATTCATGGGCGTCGTAAATGAGAGAACAATTGATTCCAGCGTTCTTAAGTGCCTCTACTATCGCCCCAGCGATCGGAAGCGCCGTGTAATCATGGGCGTGCACAACTTGGGGACGAAAATCCATTGCAACTGGCAAGATGGCAGATATTGATCGTTTGAGATTCGGAATCAGCGGCTTGGTAGAAGGAATCAACTTTGCCTCTAACGCTCGCTTGTAATAGCGTAATTTGCGGAGCACTCGACCAAGAGTTTTCTGAGTAACCACAGGTCGCAGCGGCAATCTCACGACTCGGGCATATCCAATACTGAGCTCATCAGAATGTGGGTACGGGCTCGCGGCACAGACCAGAACATCCCAACCGGCATTTCCCAGTGACCAGGCACATTTAAGGACTCGAGAATCTTCAACTACGCCATTTAAAACGATGTGCAGCGTCTTTGGCGAAGTGAGCATTGGCACAATCTACTAAAAGCATCAGGGATTGACGAAAACCTGCCGAATTGTCGCTATCTTTAGAAGCCTCATGCAGATAACTAATTTTCTTCCTCAAGCATCGGACTATGAAGGATTTCGGAAAAATTGGCGTATTGACCTCATATCTGGAATCACAGTTGGAATCGTCGCTCTACCTCTTGCAATGGCCTTCGGAATTACGACAGGCGCCGGTGCGCAATCTGGACTCATCACTGCAATATTCGCTGGTTTAATTGCCGCTATTTTTGGCGGCTCACGATTTCAAGTTAGTGGACCGACGGGTGCGATGACAGTTGTTCTTGTTCCGATTGTGGCGAAATATGGCATTGCAATACTTGCACCAGTTGGATTGATCGCCGGCATCCTAGTTCTGCTCTCTGGCTTATTGCGGGCCGGAAATCTCATCAATAAAACACCATGGCCCGTCATGGAAGGTTTTACCTTGGGCATCGCGATGGTGATCGGTTTACAGCAAATTCCGATCGCACTTGATTTCAAGAAAGCACCTGGAGATAAAACGGTTCTTGTGGCTTTCCATACCGTAAAAAATGCAATCTCGGCCGGCTTGCATTGGTCCGCGGTATTTCTCGTCATTCTTACCTTGGCGATTAAATTTTCTTATCCGCACCTGGCCAAGCGACTCCGTATAAAGTTCCATATCCCAGCGAGTTTTATTGCGATTGTCATCTCGACGTTAGTGGCTGTAATTTTTAATGTGAAGGCTTCAACTGTAGGAAGCTTGCCTCGGAAAATTTTCAATCCAATCAACCCTAATTTTCACGATGCCAAATATTCAGTCTTGGCAATTGCCGCTATCGAAATTGCTTTATTAGCCGCAATCGAGTCGCTCTTATCCGCCCGAGTTGCGGATCAAATGGCAAAGGTTCATGACCCAAAACTGAAATATCAACCCAACCGAGAATTGTTTGGACAAGGCCTTGCCACAATGTTTGCCTCCGTCTTAGGAGGAATGCCAGCAACCGGCGCAATTGCGAGAACTAGCGTGAATGTGCGGTCCGGAGCGAAAACCAGACTCGCAGCCGTATTCCATGCCTTTTTTTTGATTCTCGTGGTTCTGGTTTTGAGTCCGGTTATCTCACATGTTCCGACCGCAGCTCTTGGTGGGGTCCTGATTGGAACCTCTTATCGAATTGCCAGCCCAGCAAACTTAAAAGAACTTCTCAAAACCACGAAGCTGAACATCATGACGATTGCAATCACATCAATGTCAGTATTACTGATTGACTTAATTTGGGGAATCATCATCGGTTCAGTTTTCATCAATATTGCAAATCTAGTTCAGCGAAAATTACAACGGCAGCATTAATTCCAGTGCAGTAATTACCAATGCAAGAGCGATCGCTTGAAGAGCCATCTTGATGACCGTGTCTCTATCTTGCTTGCGGAAAACATCCATCTCCACCCGATCGAGATTGCCCAACTTTCCGAAATTAAAAGTTCCGGCGAGACCAAAGGCGAGGCAAAATTTCTTCTTTGCCTGAATCCAGCCGAAAGAGAAAACCATAGCTGGAAAGAAAATTGCGAAGCGAGAAATTCTTGAAACATGATGGGCTTGCATTAAATAAACGGTCGCAAGGGTGATGACCAAACCGAAATAACCAACAAGTCGTCGTCGTCGAATCTCCTGAGGGCCGATATTACAGACGCCAGGTTGGTAGGAATCGCTCACAAACTGTCTTCGTACTCTTCTTCGTCGGTAAAGACTTCGTGGTTGTCATCTTCGCTACGCGCGAGCCATCTATAAACCGACTTGAGGCCACCAAAGATGAAGGCCAGGAAAGCAAAAGTCCCCAGAACTCTTCGAATCGCTTTGATCATGAGAGAAATCTACTCTCCCAACCTCACGATTTCTTGTTATATGAGATGAATAGCGATGAAACGTGGCGCAAAAACAGAGAAATTTTTATTCAGGAAGTTGAGAAGTTCGAAGTGCTTGATCAATATCGCGCCACAGATCTTCGACATTCTCGATGCCCACCGAAATTCGAACTAGGTTTACCGGAATAGTTGGACTTTCGATACTCCATCGATGGCGACGTTCCCACAGTGATTCCACGCCACCCAGTGAGGTTGCATACGTCACAAGTTGCGAGGATTCGCAAGCGCGATCTGCAGCCCGCGCGCCACCTTTCACATCGATCGAGAGAATGGCACCAAAACCGGACATAAAACTTTTGGCGCGTTCGTGATGAGGATCGGAAGGCAAACCCGGATAGCGAACTCGCTCTACTGCCGGGTGTGTGAGCAAACGAGTTGCTAATTCAAGGGCAGAAGCTTGAGAACGTTCCATGCGAAGAGCCAAAGTTCTAAAGCCACGAAGTGCAAGCCAAGCCTCAAACGGACCAGCAATAGAACCGCCGAATTTACGGGCGTCTTCAATTCGTTTATGAAGTGCAGAATCCGATGTTGAGACGCTTCCCAACAAGACATCGCTATGTCCAGCCAGATACTTGGTAACTGAATGAACCGAGATATCGGCCCCCATAAGCAGAGGTTGCTGCAGCAGTGGAGTTGCAAAGGTGTTATCTACCGCAACTACGCAACCTTGAGCCTTTGCCGCCGCGATGAGTCTGGGCAGATCTGCAACCTCTAGCGCTGGGTTCGTCGGAGATTCAAGCCAGAGCAATGAAGTCCCGGGCAAAGCTGCGAGAACTTCATCGGTGTTTGAGACATCGACAAACCGAACGTCAAGATGGCCAGATTTCACCAAATTTTCCAGGACGACCATAACTCCGGTGTAGCCGTTTCGAGAAGCCGTAACCACAGAACCAATTGGCAAGATGGAAAAGACGGCATTTATCGCGGCCATTCCTGAAGAGAAGATCAATGTTTTTCCATGCTCTAATGACTCTATGGCGCTCTCTAAAGCGCTCCAGGTTTCATTTCCATATCTTCCATAGCCGTTGGGGCCGCCTGGATGAAATGTAGAACTTAAGGAGATCGGCATGTTCAAATCGCCATCCGGTTCGCGAGGTGGTCGCCCGACCGCTACCACTTTAGTTTCAGCGGAATACTTCATGTCATCAAATTCTTCTAGCGCCATTGCGTAAGCCTAACCTTTCACTTTCAGGGGATCGTTGATTCGCTTGGCTTCGGCTTCCAAGACTGCAGCGGCAGCATTATGACCAGGGATACCGCTCACACCACCGCCGCGAATTGCTCCGGCGCCAGCGAGGAATAAGTTCGGATGGGCTGTCTCCACTCCCCAACGAATATCGTCCCCATCTTCTTTGAAAGGCATCGAAAGATCTTTCTGGAAGATATTTCCTCTCGGTAATCCAGTCTCGACTTCAATATCCAGTGGGTTCTTGGCTTCAATGCAGAGCGAGCCATCCTGCGATACGGCCAGGCACTCCTCAATGGGATCCAGCAAGTACTCATTGAGTTGGCGAAGTACTCGTGCCGTAATCTCAGCCGTGACCTCGCTCGGATTAACGTCAAAAAGTGACGCCGGGGTGTGGAAGGCGAATAGCGTCAAGGTGTGAAACCCACGTTCTTGAAGTTCTTCGCTCAATATCGAAGGGTCGGTCAAGGTGTGGCAATACATTTCCGCAGGGATGCGATCAGGAATTTCCCCTCGGTTAGCCTGATCAAAGGCTTTCTGAAACTGAGAATAGCTTTCATCAATATGAAAAGTTCCAGCAAATGCTTCCCTGGGATCAACTCCACTTTTTAATCGTGGCAGCTTCTTCAAAAGCATATTGATCTTTACTTGACTTCCATCGAGACTGGAAATGTGAGGCATCTCTATCATTCGGGCCAACGTTTGTGGCGCGCAATTGGCCAGCACGTAACGTGAAGCAAACTTCTCGCCAGTCGAAGTAGTGGTTTCATATCCATCAGTTGTGGCTTCAATCCGGTGAACTTCTCTTTCAGATAAAAGTGTCACACCGTAGATTTTTGCCAATTCCAGAAGTTCAAA
Source organism: uncultured Actinomycetes bacterium (assembly GCA_903846075.1). Lineage (GTDB taxonomy): Bacteria > Actinomycetota > Actinomycetes > Nanopelagicales > Nanopelagicaceae > CAIMZW01. The sequence goes on along the minus strand of CAIMZW010000002.1, from coordinate 365 downwards.
AACCAATCCACCCATTCCACCTCTCGGGACCCGCCACTGTCCCGTGCCGTTGCCAATAACATGATAAATAAAACAAATATTGGCGAATAAGGATTGTGAATCGCTGAAGGTCCCGACGAGCGCATCAGTAAAGATCACTCCGCGAACCAGATCTGATTCGAATGTGCTTTCCAGAATCTCCCCCAAGGGCCTTTCAACAAGTGCCTCCCAAATCGGGTCATTGACTAGAGACTTAAGTTCGGAGCGGGTAGGTAGCGGCGAGAGCATCGTCGGGGCAACCGCTTGCGCAAAAAGTTTTACAGACATATCCAGGCTGGGTTTGAGCGTAGCATAGCGTCCCAGTGGTGCGGTTACCCAGATATCTT
>CAIMZW010000001.1 GCA_903846075.1 uncultured Actinomycetes bacterium | reverse complement strand
CGAGACTGCTGTCTCCTTGTTAAGCACCCGTCGTGGCACTTCAAGAAATTTAGTTTTCGCGCTGTCCGAGTAAGTAACGATGCCTCCGAGGAAAACTTCCGAGGATCCTGGAACGTCGGTGAACGCTGCCGCGAGTAATCCACCAGTGATGGATTCAGCAACCGCGACGGTTTTCTTTAGTTTTCGCAACTGCTTTATCAGGGCCACGGCCAACGGGTCTGGTGTTTGTGGTTTCATTTCTTAAAGACCTTTACAAAATAATCCACTCCGGTTGTCACAGTAAGTATGACCGCGACGGCCATGAAGGCGTCTCGCGGGATGAAAAGCCAATGTGGCAGAGGAAGAATGAAGAAACCGACCCCGAATCCTTGAAAGAGAGTTTTTAATTTTCCACCCTTGCTAGCAGGTATAACTCCCTCGCGAATCACGGCGAATCTGAGAATGGTCACACCAATCTCTCGAACCAGAATCACTGCGGTCACCCACCAAGGCAATCGATGCAACATCGAAAGTCCGATCAATGCCGTGCCAATGGCCGCTTTATCTGCAATCGGATCCAACAAAGTTCCGAGACTTGTTATTTGCTTTCGCGCCCTGGCAACTCGGCCATCAAAAAAATCAGTTAAACCAACGAGAAAAAATCCACTCCAAGCCAAGACTCGCCAGGTGGCGTCTGCGCCGCCATTTTTAAAAAGTGCATAGGCACAGAATGGCAATGCGATAAATCGAAGGAGCGTCAAAGCGTTTGGAAGATTGATTATCTTTGACTCATCGTCCATGTTTAAATAACCTGCGCAACCAAATCTGCACCATCGACATCAATCACGACGGCATCAACATACTCGCCTACTTTATAAACGGCGCGGGATTTAATAAAGGTGGAACCGTCGACTTCAGGGCCTTGATGATCGGCCCGACCTTCTTGAAGTTCTTCATCTTCAATGAGAACACGAACGCGTTCACCAATTCGATCCGTCGCTCGTTGGTAAAGGACTTCATCTACCAAGCCTGATAGTTCGTCGACGCGATGGTTGATAACCTCTTGATCGACTTTGCCCTCTAAGGTCAGAGCCTCAGTCTTGTCTTCATCCGAATAGCCAAATACTCCAATGGCATCAAGGCGTGCCTCCGAAATGAAATCTACAAGCTCCTGATACTCAGCTTCGGTTTCACCAGGGAATCCAACAATGACGTTAGAACGAATTCCTGCCTCGGGTGATAGGGCGCGAATTTGGGCGATTAAATGCAAAAACTTTTCGCCATCACCGAAGCGACGCATTCGCCGAAGCACAGAACCACTAGCGTGTTGGAAGGAGAGATCGAAATAGGGAACCACTTTCTCCGCGGAGACCATTGCCTGAAGCAACGAAGGTCGCACCTCTGCTGGTTGCAGGTAGGAGAGGCGAACTCGTTCGATTCCATCAATAGATGCAAATTCCGGCAACATCTTCTCTAGAACCTTTAAATCACCAAAATCTTTTCCATAGGAAGTGGTGTTTTCACTGACGAGAAAAATTTCAGAGACACCTTGATCGGCCAGCCATTTTGCTTCATCCAAAATCTCAGTCGGGCGGCGGGAAATGAAAGATCCCCGAAACATGGGAATGGCGCAGAAAGAACACCTTCGGTCACAACCGGATGCAATCTTCAATGGCGCGACTGGTGATTTTTCCAATCGCTTGCGAAGGATTCGAACTCCCTGACCCACCTGTCCGGGTACATCGACCGAAAGGTCGACTTTCGAAGGGTTTGGTGATTGACGCTTTGAGGGAGAGATCGGCAGCAATGTTCGACGATCTTTTGGCGCGTGTGCTGCGACT